>NZ_JBHUWC010000022.1:0-33987 GCF_042670225.1 Isoptericola sp. NPDC057191
GTCGCCGGAGCGGGCGTGGGCCCGCGCCAGCGCCTCGCCGCAGAGCTGGGCGTAGGCGCGCGCCCCGGCGGCGCGCATGACCTCCACGTCCGCCCCGCCCTTCCAGTCGTAGAGCTGGCGGAGGTAGAAGTCACGGACGACGCCGTCGACGCCCGCGACCCGCTGCCAGCCGAGGAAGACGTCGCCCGCCGCCTGCATGAGCCGCTGGCCTCGGACGACGCGCTCGCCGTGGTTGTCGTAGCGGCTCGGCGGCAGGAACCGCTCCAGGACCGAGCGCTCCGCCTGCTTGGCCTGCAGCATCAGGGTGTCCGAGTCGTCCCGGCCGCGCAGCAGCACGACCCAGGCGCGCGTACCGACGCTGCCGACGCCCACCACCTTGCGCGCCATGTGCAGGTAGGTGAACTCCGCCATCGGGTGATGCTCCTGCCCGAGCGTGGGCAGGTACGAGGCGATCAGGTCGCGCATCCAGGCCTCGGCCTGTGCCCGGTCCCGCGCGAGCGGCACGAGGTCCTCGACGGGCACGACGAGCGGCGGGCTGGCGGCGATGCGCAGCTCGCCGTCCCTGACCTCGACGAGCTTGGCCGTGGCGCGCGTGCTGTCCTTCGTCCGTGCCTTCGCGAGGGCCTCCTCCGTCCGCTCCACCTGCTTGCGGCCCACCCGCTTCGCCAGGCGCTCGGCCTCGACCCAGGCCAGGAGACGGTCGGCGTCGAGCCGGTCGTACCACCCCTCCAGCACGCCCGACCCGGCGAGCTGCAGCATGCGCTCGCGGTAGGCGCGCACGACGGCGCGGTCGATGTCGGCACGCTCCTCGGCGGTGAACCCGCGATGCCGCCCCGCCACCTCGAAGCTCGTGGCCAACCGCTTGACGTCCCACTCCCACGGGCCCGGCAGGGTCTCGTCGAAGTCGTTGATGTCGAACACCATCGACCGCTCCGGCGTGCCGAAGACGCCGAAGTTCGACAGGTGCGCGTCCCCGCAGACCTGGGTGACGAGACCCGACACCGGGGTCGAGGCGAGGTCGGCCGCCATGAGCAGCGCCGCGCCCCGGTAGAAGGTGAAGGGCGACACCATCATCCGGCGGTGCCGGACGGGAACCAGCTCCGGCACCCGCGTCGCGTCCTGCTCCTCCAGGAGGTCGACCGGGTCGGCGCGGCCGGGCGCCGGGACCCACCCGGCGTGGGACGACCGCGGCGTGCGCCGCCGCGCGCTGCGGCCGTGCTCGGCCCGGCGCGCGAAGTCGTGCGGCGGGGGCGGCGCGAGCTCGTCCGCCGTGCTCTGCCTGACGCCCACGGGACCACCTCCTGGCCCCACGCTAGACACGATGCGGCGCGCACGGGTGGTCAGCCCTCGACGGGCGCGGACCACCGGGTGGAAGGGATCATCGAGCGATGAAGAAGCTGCCCCGCCCCGCCACCACCAAGAACCCACCCGAGCAGTTCACGGGCGACGTCTGGCTCGACCCGATCGCCGTCCCGCAGGAGCCCGGCCAGCGGATGGTCGTGGCGCTCGTCCGGTTCGCGCCCGGCGCGCGCACGGCGTGGCACTCGCACGCCCGCGGCCAGACGCTGCACGTCGTGTCCGGCGTCGCCCTGGTCGGCACGCGCGACGGCGTCGTGGTCGAGGCCCGGCCCGGCGAGACGGTGTACTGCCCGCCGGGGGAGGAGCACTGGCACGGCGCCTCGCCCGACGACTTCATGGAGCACCTGGCCATGCTGGAGAACGCCGACGACCCCGCCGCGACGACGACGTGGCTGGAGCACGTCACGGACGAGCAGTACGCCGCGGCGCCGTGGCTCGACGTCTGACGCCTCAGATCAGCAGCGGCGCCAGGCCGAAGCCGAGGGCGACGGCCGTCGCCACGGACACCAGCCCCGGCACCATGAACGAGTGGTTGAACAGGTACTTCCCGATGCGGGTGGTGCCGGTGTCGTCGAGCTCGATGGCCGCGACCACGGTGGTGTACGTCGGCAGCAGGAACAGCCCGGTGACGGCGGGGAACGACGCGACCATCGTCGTCGCGGCCACGCCCATGCCGGCCGCGACGGGCATCAGCGCGATCGTCGTCGCCGCCTGCGAGTAGAGCAGCGCGGAGGCCAGCAGCAGCACCACGGCGAGCATCCACGGGTACTGCCGGATGAGGTCGCCGCCCAGCTCCTCGATCTCTGCCGTGTGCCCCTGCACGAAGGTGTTGCCCAGCCAGGCGACGCCGATGATGCAGACCGCGGCGCTCATGCCGCTGCGGAACGTCTGCTGCGTGATCACGGTGCCCACGTCGATCTGGCAGAAGACGGCGATGAGCAGCCCCGCCAGCAGCATGAACGTCATGATGGCGCCGCTGCGGGTGATGGTCGGGTCCTGGATGAGACCCACCGAGTCGGACACGGCGGTCGAGTACAGCACCACGACCAGCAGGGCCGCCGCGAAGATGATCAGCGACAGCAGCGCTCGCGGCTTCGCGACGAACTCGGTGCGCTCGCGGCGCTTCACCAGCCCCTTCGCGAGCCGCTCCTGGTAGACGGGGTCGTCCTGCAGCTCGACACCCTGACGGGACGCGACGACCGCCCCGACCATGCAGCCCACCAGGGTGGAGACGCCGGCCACCGTCAGCAGCGTGAGGTAGTCGACCCCGAGCGGCTCCACGACGGCGGCCATCGCCACGACCGCTGCGGAGATCGGGGACGCGGCGATCGCCATCTGGGATGCCACCACCGCGATCGACAGGGGGCGCGACGGCCGCACGTTCGACTCCTTCGCCACCTCTGCGATCACGGGGAGGGTGGAGAACGCGACCTGCCCCGTGCCGGCGAACACGGTCATGAAGTAGGTGACCAGCGGCGCGAGGAAGGTGATGTTGCGCGGGCGCGACCGCAGCAGCACCTCGGTCTTCGCCACGAGGTAGTCCAGGCCGCCGGCGGCCTGCATCGCGGCGATGGCCGCGATGACGCACATGATGATGCCCAGCACGTCCCAGGGGACGCCCGTCGCCGGGTCGACCTCGAGCCCCAGCAGGCCCAGGACGATGACCCCGGCGCCGCCCGCCAGCCCGATCCCGATCCCCCCGATGCGCGCACCGATGAAGACGAAGACCAGGACGACGACGAACTGGACGACGATCACCGTGCGGCCGACCCTGGCCCGGTCTCGCGCCCGGACTCCTGCTCGGTCTCCTGCTCGGTCTCGTGCTCGGTGTCGTCCTCGGGCCTGGGGTCGGGCGGCGTCCCTGCGGCGTCGTCCGACTCCACGACGTGGGACGCCTCGCCCTCCTGCCCGAGCGGCGGGATGCCGCGCTCGTCCGGCCCGTAGAACCGCCCGGAGTAGCGCGGGTGCAGGAAGTTCTCGGTGGTGAGGATCGCGTCGACCTCCGCGGCCGTGAGCAGGCCGCGCGCGATCACGACGTCGCGCACCGAGCTGCCGGTGCGGGCCGCCTCCTTGCCCACCAGGTCGCCGTTGTGGTGGCCGATCACCTCGTTGAGGTACGTGACGATGCCGATCGAGCCGAGCACGTGCTGCCGCATGACCTCCGCGTTCGCGGTGATCCCGACCACGCACTTGGTGCGCAGCGCGTCGCAGGCGTTCGTCAGCAGGCGGATCGACTCGAACATCGACTCCGCGAGCACGGGCTCCATGACGTTGAGCTGGAGCTGGCCGGCCTCGGCGGCGTGCGTGATGGTCACGTCGTTGCCCATGACCTTGAAGCAGACCTGGTTGACCACCTCGGGGATCACGGGGTTGACCTTGGCGGGCATGATCGACGACCCGGCCTGCAGCTCGGGCAGGTTGATCTCGTTGAGGCCCGCGCGCGGCCCGGAGGACAGCAGGCGCAGGTCGTTGCAGATCTTCGACAGCTTGGCCGCGAGCCGCTTCACCGCGGAGTGCACGGCCAGGTAGGCGCCGTTGTCGTACGTGGCCTCGACCAGGTTCTCCGCGGGCACCGTGCCGAGCCCGCTGACCTCCGCGAGCCGCCGCGCCGCGACCTTCGGGTAGCCGGGCGGGGTGTTGAGGCTCGTGCCGATCGCCGTCGCCCCGAGGTTGACCTCGAGCAGCAGGTCGGCGGCGTTGCGCAGCCGCTTGACCTCCTCCGCGACGTTCACCGAGAAGCCGGCGAACTCCTGCCCCAGGCTCATCGGCACCGCGTCCTGCAGCTGGGTGCGACCCATCTTCGGCAGCTCTGCGAACTCCGACGCCTTCTCGTCCAGCGCCCGCGACAGACGGCGCACGGCGACGACCAGCGCGTCGACCAGGGCGTGCACCGCCAGGCGGAACCCCGTCGGGTAGGCGTCGTTGGTGGACTGCGACTTGTTGACGTGGTCGTTGGGATTGATGACGTCGTAGCGGCCGCGGGCGAAGCCGACGCGCTCCAGCGCGAGGTTCGCGATCACCTCGTTGGTGTTCATGTTGACGCTCGTGCCCGCGCCCCCCTGGAACACGTCGACGGGGAACTGGTCGAGGCAGCGGCCCTGGACCAGCACCTCGTCGCACGCCTCGATGATGGCGTCCGCGATGTCCCGCTGGATGGCGCGCAGCTCCCGGTTCGCGAGCGCCGCCGCCTTCTTCACCATCACCATGCCGCGGATCATCTCCGGCACGTCGTTGATGGTCGTGCCGGAGATCGGGAAGTTTTCGATCGCCCGCACGGTGTGGATCCCGTAGTACGCCTGAGCGGGGACCTCCTTGCGTCCGAGGAGGTCTTCTTCGACGCGTACCTCGGCCGTGGGTCCAGCCATGGGTTCAGCCATGGGGCAGACGCTAGCAACGGCGCCGTCGCGACACCCGACGAGCACTCGGGGCGGCGGGACCCGCCCGTGGTCGGCGTCGGCGCGGACCGGTCGCTCCGCGGCCCGCCGGGTGGTACGTCTACCGGGTGAGCACGACGGTGCCGGCCTCAGGGCGCGTGCTGGTGGTCGAGGACGACCGCCAGCTGTCCGCCATGCTCGCCGAGCTGCTCGGCGACGCGGGGTACGGGGTGGACGTCGCCGGGGACGGGCAGCGTGGGCTGCACCTCGGGCTCACGCGCACCTACGACGTGCTGCTGCTCGACCGTGGCCTGCCCGCGATCGACGGGCTGGACGTCCTCGGTCGGCTGCGGGCGCAGGGCGTCACCACCCCGGCGCTCGTGCTGTCCGCGCTGAGCAACCCCGTGGACCGCGTCGAGGGCCTGGACGCGGGTGCCGAGGACTACCTGGGCAAGCCGTTCGACGTCGACGAGCTGCTGGCCCGCCTGCGTGCGCTGCGCCGTCGAGCCGGGGCGGTCGTGGGCGGGACGGAGCAGGTGCGGTTCGGCGGTGGCGCGTTCGACGTGGCCGCGCGCCGGGTGCGGTTCGACGACGGTCGCGCTCCCGTCGACCTGTCGGACCGGGAGGCCGCGCTCGTCGAGCTGCTCGCACGTCACCCACACCAGGTGTTCGGGCGCGACGCCGTGCGCGACCGGGTGTTCCCCGAGGCGACGGACGACGGGGTGGTCGACACGTACGTCCACTACCTGCGCCGCAAGCTGGGCCGCCGGGCCGTCACCACGGTGCGCGGCGTCGGCTACCGGTGGGGGGAGCCGTGACGCCGGGCGGCGCGCGCCTGTCCGAGCGGGAGCAGCTGCGGCGCACGAGCCGCCGCCTCGGGCTGCAGACCGGTGCGCTGGTCCTGGGCTGCGTACTCGTGGTGGCCGGTGTCGCGGCCGGGCTCGCCGCGCGGGCGTTCGCGGAGGAGACCACGAGCCGCCTCGAGTCGGCGGTCGAGTCCACGGAGCGGGTGGACGACGTGGGAGCGGGGCTGTGGGTCGCCGTCGCCGCTCCGGGCGGTGTGCAGACCACGCCCGGCATGCCGGAGGGGCTGCCCGACGTGGCGACGATGGAGCAGGTGGCACGCACCGGCGACGAGGTGCGCGACCGCGTGACCCTCCCGTCGGGGGAGTACGACGTGCTGACGGACGTGGAGCGGGGCCGCGTCGTGCAGGCGGTGGCGGACACGGCCGAGAGCCGCGAGGAGCTGGCCCGGATGCTCACCGCGCTCGCCGTCGCGGGCGGGGTGGGCGTCCTGCTGGCGACGGCGGCCGGGTGGTGGTTCGCCCGGCGTGCGGTGCGGCCGCTGGCGACGGCGCTGGCCATGCAGCGCCGGTTCGTCATGGACGCGAGCCACGAGCTGCGCACCCCGCTGACGCTCCTGTCCACGCGCGCCCAGCTGCTGCGGCGCCGGCTCGACGATCCCGACGGCGGTCGCACGGCTCGTGTCGGCGAGGACGTGGACGGGCTCCTCGCCGACACGGCGGCCCTCACGGAGATCCTGGACGACCTGCTCGTCGCGGCCGACGCCCGTGCGGTCGAGCGGGTGCCGGTGGACGTGGCCGCCGTGGTGCGGGAGGTCGTGGACGCGGTACGCCCCACGGCCGAGGGACGCGGCCTGCGTCTGGTCCGCGAAGGCGTCGAGGAGGCCGTGGTGGTCGCGACGCCCGTCGCCGTCCGGCGCGCGGTGACAGCCCTGGTGGACAACGCCGTCGACTACGCCGGCAGCGAGGTCCGTGTCCTGGTGCTCGTGTCACGCGACGACGTGCGGGTCGTGGTCGAGGACGACGGCCCGGGCGTGCCCCAGGACGTCACCGGCCTGTTCGACAGGTTCGCGTCGGGTCGCCGGGACGAGGAGGGACGTGCGGGTGCGGAGGGTGCGGACCGACGGCACTACGGGCTGGGCCTCGCGCTCGTCGCCGAGATCGCCGCCCAGCACGGGGGCAGCGTCGCGGCGGGTGCGCGGCAGGACGGCGCTCGCGGTGCCCGGCTCACCGTGCTGCTGCCGCGGGCGCGGCCACGCCCGCGCTGATCACCTCCCCGTCGGGGCGGACCGCGAGCACGAGGCTCGCGCCCTGCCCGGCGGCCCAGGACACGCCGTCGGGCCCGAGGGCGAGGACGCTGGTGGCCAGGACGTCCGCCGCCGTGAGGTCGCCGGCGACCACGGTCGCGGCAACCAAGGACTCGGCGGGACAGCCGGTGCGACCGTCCCAGACGTGCGCACCGCGCTCGTAGGTGCCGGACGTCGCGACGGCGCCGTCGACCACCTCGACCCGGGCCAGCAGGGCGTCGCGCCGGAAGGGCGACCGGACGCCGACCACCCAGGGACGGCCGTGCTCGGCGCGCCCCACGGCCACGACGTCGCCCCCCGCGTTGAGGCACAGGTCGTGGAAGCCGTCGGCGCGCAGCTGGTCGGCCGTGCGCTGGGCGGCCCATCCCTTGACGACGCCGTTCGTGTCGAGGGTGCCGTCCGGGCGGCGGACGTCGAACGCCCCGCCGCTGGCCCGGCGCGCCGCCTCGGCGAGGTCGAGCACCTCGCGCAGCTCGCCGGAGGGCACCGGGACCTGTCCGCGCGCGTACCGGCACAGCTCGCTGTCCTGGCGGTACGGGCTGAACCGCGCGTCCGCGGCGTGCAGCCGGTCGAAGGCCGCTCGGACGGCCGCCCGCGACCGGGCGTCGTCCGGGGCGCGCAGGACGAGCGACACCGGGACGCCCATGACGGTCTCCACGTGGCGCACGCTCACCCCCGCGCGTCGATCGCCGACTGCACGGACTCGCGATAGCCCTCGGACGTGTACGTCGCTCCCGAGACGGTGTCGATCTGCGCGGACTGCGCGTCCACGACCTCCTGCGCGAGGACCGGCGTGGACCGGGCCGCGATCTGGGAGCTCTCCGGGCCGGTCGGCGACTGCACGGTGACCACGTCGTCGATGTGCGTGCCGGAGAACGTCACGGCCACCTGGACCGGCCCGTACGGGGTCTGGGCGACGTCGCCGGTCACGGTCACCGTGGACGTGTCGGCCGAGCCGGTCGACGTGTCCGACGGCGACGCGCTGCCGGAGGACGTGCTGCCGGGGGACGTGCTGCCGGTCGCCGGGTCCGCGACGCCGCTCCCCGTGGCGCTCGTCAGGGTGCCCGGGTCGGCGACGGGCACGCCGAACCGGGCCAGGGCCGCCGCGCCGAGGGCGGCCAGCGTCCCGGCGTAGACGATCGTGCCCCGCCAGCGTCGTGCGGTCATGACAGGCTCAGCTCCTCGTGATGGACGGCCGATCGGGGGACCCCCGCTGCACGCGCCGCCCGCTCCACGGCGCCCACCATGCCCGGCGGGCCGCACACGAACACGTCGCGGGCCGCGACGTCGGGGACGAGGGCCGCCAGGGACCGGGCGTCGAGGGGGTCGTACCCGAGATCGGCGCGCCGCCCGACGACGGGCAGGTACGTCATCGCGGTGGCCTGCGCGAGCTCCTGCCCGAGGCCCAGTCCGTCCGCCGTCCGCGCCCGGTGCACGACGACGACGTCGTGACCGCGCAGGACCAGGTCCTCGGCCAGGGCCCGCACGGGGCCGATGCCCGCACCGCCGGCGACGAGCAGGACGCCGTGCCGTCGTGCGCGGTCCGCGGTGAACCGTCCGAACGGCCCCTCGAGGTGGACGCGTGTGCCGGGCCGCAGGCGGGCCGCGGCACGCGAGTGGTCGCCGAGCGGGCCGATGGTGAACCGCAGCTCGTCCCCGGTGGGCGCGGTGGACAGCGAGTACGGGTGCGCCGTGACGAGGTGCCCCCGGGTGACGAAGCGGACCAGGAAGAACTGGCCGGCGACCGCGGGCAGCTCCCCGAGACCCGGCCCCGACACCCACACGCTCGTCATGCCGCCGGCTTCCGGGACGACGGCGGTGACCCGGAGGCCGCGCCGGCCGGCGTCGACGAGCGGCAGGACGAACCGCCAGGTGAGGACCGCCGCCGCGGTCGCCACGTAGAGCAGCACCCACACGGTCCGCGCGGCCGTGGAGCCGACGAAGTGCGCCCCGGCGGCAATCTGGTGCCAGAACGCCAGGTAGATCCCGGCGTAGATGCTCAGGTGCACGAGGAACCAGGCCTCGTAGGACAGGTGCCGGCGCACCAGCCGGGCGCTGCTCGCACCCACGGCGAGGAAGACGGCCGTGCCGAGCAGCGCGAGCAGGAGGTCGGGCATGGTCGCCAGCATCGACAGGGCCTCGGGCCACGGCGCCTGCCGGGTCAGCAGGCTCGACCCCTCGACCATGAGCAGCACGTGGGTCACCACGAGCAGCACGACCGTGGTCCCCAGGGTGCGGTGCCAGGCGACGAGACGGTCCAGACCGACGGCCCGCTCGAACCACGGCACCCTGCCCACCAGCAGCAGCTGGGCGCAGACGAGGACCGACGCGACCAGGCCGACGAGCTCCCCGAGGCCGGTCAGCGCCGCCCCCGGGGAGGTGCCCGCCGTCGTCGGCGTCCCCCGCCACCAGAAGGCGACCGTCGCGGCGACGGCCACGGCCAGGGCGCCGCGCAGGACGACCCCGCGCAGGAGGACGCCGCCCGGCGCGCGCCCCCGGCCCGCCCCGACCGGAGGGTGCGTCGGCCGGGGGCGGGGCCGCGGAGTGGCGAGCGTGCTCATGCCCTCAGTCTCGGGAGGGATTCTTAGAGCATTCTCGGAGCTGCCTCCGACTTTCCGGCCGCTTCCCGCGACGGTGACGTCCCGGCGTCGACCGGTGCCGTGCCGCGACGCACCGTGAGAGGCTGACGGGATGCGCGTGGACGTGTGGTTGTGGGCGGTGCGGCTCTTCAAGAGCCGTTCGGCGTCGGCCGCTCTGCTGCGGTCGGGCCGGGTCCGGGTGAACGGCACGGTGGCCAAGCCCGCCACGTCCGTCACGGTCGGCGACACCGTCACCTGGCGCGACCCGCTGCGCGACCGCAAGGTCGTCGTCGTCGAGCTGCTCCCCAAACGCGTGGGAGCCCCGCTCGCCGTCAAGGCGTACCGGGACGAGAGCCCGCCCATGCCGACCCGGCAGGAGCGGGAGGCCGTCGGCGTCCGGGACCGCGGTGCCGGCCGGCCCACCAAGCGGGAGCGGCGCGAGATCGACCGGCTGCGCGGCGGGCACCGCTGAGGAAAGTTGTCAGACCCAGGTGAGCCTCCACCGTCACGTGGCTCTGACAGCTCGCGGGGGCGGGTCGATAGGGTCGCCGGATGACGACCGAGCACACCGACAGGATCGCCGCCCTCCTGCGTGACCACCCCGTCTGGGACGGGCACAACGACCTGCCGTGGGAGGCGCGGGACCAGGTGGCGTACGACTGGTCCCGCCTGGACATCGAGGCCGGCACCGAGGGCCGCACGCACACCGACGTGCCGCGGCTGCGTGCCGGCGGGGTGGGCGCCCAGTTCTGGTCGGTCTACGTGCCGTCCAACCTGCCGGGCAGCGCCGCCGTCACCGCGACGCTGGAGCAGGTGGACGCCGTGCGCCGCATGGTGGCGCGCTGGCCGGAGCACTTCCGGCTCGCGACGACGGCAGACGACGTCGTGGCCGCGTGGGCGGAGGGGCGGATCGCGTCGCTCATGGGGGCCGAGGGCGGGCAGTCGATCGACTCGTCGATGGGCGCGCTGCGGATGCTCTCCGAGGTGGGCGTGCGCTACATGACGCTCACGCACAACCACCACAACCCGTGGGCAGAGTCCGCGACCGACGCGCCGCCCGCCGACGGCCGGTTCGACCAGGGCGGCCTGACGGCGTTCGGGCGCGAGGTGGTGCGCGAGATGAACCGCCTCGGGATGCTCGTCGACCTGTCGCACGTGTCGGCGGGCACGATGCGTGCCGCCCTCGACGTCACGGAGGCGCCCGTGATCTTCTCGCACAGCTCGGCCCGCGCCGTGTGCGACGTGCCGCGCAACGTGCCCGACGACGTCCTCGCGCGCCTCGCCGGCAACGGCGGCGTCTGCATGGTGACGTTCGTGCCGAGCTTCGTCACCCCCGCGATCGGGGAGTGGCGCGCGGCGGCGGGCGAGGCGGCGACGCAGGCAGGCATCGCCCCGAACGACTACGCGGGGTTCGCCGCGTTCTCCGACGAGTGGGAGAAGAGCCACCCCAAGCCGCCGACCACGCTCGACGACGTCGTCGCGCACGTCGAGCACGTCCGCGAGGTCGCCGGGGCGGCGCACGTCGGGCTCGGCGGCGACTACGACGGCGCGGGCGGCTTCGCCGACGAGCTGCGCGACGTGTCCGGCTACCCGGCGCTGCTCGCGGCGCTCGCCGACCGGGGCTGGTCGGACGACGAGCTCGCCGGCCTGGCCAGCGGCAACGTGCTGCGGGTCCTGCGTGCCGCGGAGGACGTCGCGGCACGGCTGCAGACCGAGCGCGAGCCCAGCGTCGCCCGCATCGAGGATCTCGACGCCTGACGGTGCCTGACAGTGCCTGACGGTGCTGGTGGCTGCCGTCAGGCGCTGAGGGACCGCTGCGACCAGCTCATGCCGAGGGCGCGCAGCACGTCCTGCGGGTCACGCCGGGTGGCGTCGGTGTAGGCGCGCAAGGACATGACCGAGGCGGTGAGCATGGTGGTCAGCACCTCGCGGGCGAGCCGCGAGTCGTGGCTCGCCTCGTCGAGGAGCTCCTGGACCACCCGGGAGCGGATCCCCAGGTCGGGCTCCGAGCAGGCGGTCAGCAGCGCGATCGTCATCGCCCCGGCGTCGGCGCCGGGGCGGATGCTCTTCTCGTCAGTGCTCATGGCGTCCCCCTCCGCGGCCCGACAACCCCCGGTCTACCGCACGAGGACGGCAGGCGCACGCGGAACGGCGGCGCGTCGAGGTGCCCAGCGTGCCGGCAGCTTGCGGCGCTGACGCGCGGCACGGGAGGATGCGGCGCGATGAGCCCCTCGCCCGCGTCACGTCGTCGTCCCGCGCTGCCCGCCCTGCTGGGTGCCGGCCTCGTCGGCGCGCTCCTGCTCTCCGGCCCTGCCGCCGTCGCCGACGAGGGGCTCACGGAGGAGTCGCACAACCGTTACGAGCTGCGGGCGAAGGACAGCGAGGTCCGTGCCACGGTGACCACCACCATCGGCAACGTGACCCCGGACCGCGGGCTGACGTACTACTACTACACGTCGTACGCGATCCCGGTCCCCGCCGGGGCGGAGCACGTGCGCGCGGTCAGCGGGGGCGTGTCCCTGCCGGTGTCGCTGGAGTCGACCGAGGACCCGAGCACCCGGTACGCCGTGGCCACGTTCTCCCCGCTGCGGTACGGCAGCACCCGCACGATCGACTGGGCCTTCGACATCCCCGGCGAGCCGGTGCGCTCGAAGGACTACACCCGGGTGGGGGACGGCTTCGCCACGTTCGCGGCGTCGGGCCTGGGCGACGCGGGCCGTACGACGGTCGAGGTGGTGCTCCCCGCCTCGATGACCTTCGACGCCACGTCGGACGACTTCACCACGAAGCGCACGGGCCGCACCGTCACGTACACGGCCACCGAGAACTCCGACAAGGACGGCATCTGGGCGGTCGTGTCGGCCCGGGACCCGAAGAAGTCGGACCAGAAGCGGGTCCGTGCCGCCGGCACGACGCTCACCCTGCAGAGCTTCCCGGGTGACGGGAAGTGGACGAGGTTCGTCTCCCGGAAGCTGGAGAAGGGGCTGCCGGCGCTGGAGGACGTCGTGGGTCGGCCCTGGCCGGGCGGCCTCGAGACGATCCGCGAGGACGTGTCGCCCAAGGTCCTGGGGTACGCGTGGTTCGACCCGGGCAAGGACGAGATCGTCATCCCGGAGGACCTGGACGACGCCACGCTGTACCACGAGCTCGGGCACGCCTGGCTGAACCCGGACCGGCTCTCGGCGCGGTGGCTGTCCGAGGGGATGACGGAGGTCGTGGCGCACCGCGTGGTGGCCCGCACCGGCGGCACCAGCGACCCGTGGAAGGCGCCCGACCGGGACGCCGCGGTGGCCCTGCCGCTGTCGGCGTGGGAGGCGAACCCGGGCGAGCTCGACGCGGACGTCGAGGCGTACGGCTACGCCGCGTCGTACACGGTGGTGCAGAAGCTGCTGGGCGGGCTGGACGACGACGCGTTCACCGCGGTCGTGTCGGCCGCCCAGGCGGGGGAGAGCGCCTACGAGCGGCCCGGCTCGACGGACGAGAACTACGCCCGCACGGACTGGCGGCGCTTCCTCGACCTCGTCCAGACGCGCGGCGGCGTCGACGGTGCGCCGCAGGTGCTGCGCACCTGGGTGCTCGACGGCGACCAGCGGAAGCAGCTGCGGGGGCGGGGCGAGGCGCGCGACGCGTACGCGGCGGTCGACGAGGCGGACGGCGCGTGGCAGCCGCCCCTGGGGCTGCGCACGGCGATGACGCGCTGGGAGTTCGGGGACGCGAAGGACGTGCGGTCCGCGCTCGGCGACGCCGCGGCGGAGGCCGGGGCCGTGCAGGACGCGGCCCGGCGGGCGGGCGTGGCGGTGCCTGCCACCGTCCGTGGGGCGTACGAGGACGCGTCGCACGACGAGCAGTACGCCGCGCTCGGGTCCTTGCTGCCGCAGGCCGCCGCCGTCACGACGCAGGTGGGTCGGGCCGTGCGGGCCGCGGACGCCGACCGGGACCCGGTGTCGGGGCTCGGGGCGCTCGCCCTCGGCGTCGACCGGTCTGCGGAGCGCGCCCGGGACGACCTGGCCGCCGGTGACCTGGACGAGGCCGCCGCGCACGCCGACGCGGCCGCGGACCGGTCGGGTCTCGCGACGGTGGCCGGGGCGGGGATCGTGCTGCTCGTGCTCGCCGTGGCGGCCGGCGCCGTGGGGCTCGTGCTGCGCGGCCGTCGTCGGGCCCGGGACCGGGGCGACGGCGAGGGGACCGCCGCCGACCCGTCAGTCGTGCAGGATCCGCTGGAACAAGGCGTGGTCCTGCCAGCGCCCCGCGATGTTGAGGTACCGGGGCGCGGTGCCGATCCGCTCGAAGCCGGTCCGCGCGAGCACCCGCTGTGACGGCTCGTTGTGCAGCAGCGTCGCGGCCTGGACGCGGTGCAGCGCCAGGTCGTCGCGCGCGTGCGCGCACGCGGCCTCGACCGCCGCGGTCATGATGCCGCGGCCGGCGAGGGCCGCGTCGACCCAGTAGCCCAGGTGCGCGCTGCGGAACGCGCCGAGCACGATGTCGCTGAGGTTCACGCGGCCGACGACGTCGCCGCCGCGGTCCAGGACGAGGGGCACGGACCGCCCGGAGCCGTGTGACAGGAGCTCCACGGGGATGCGCAGGGCGTGGTACTGCGCCTCGTAGAACTCGGCGGGCCGCTCCGGTTCCCAGGGCGCGAGGTGCTCACGGTTGCGCGCGTACGCCGCGGCGAGCGCGGGGCCGTCGTCGCGGTCCAGCAGGCGCAGCGTGACGCCGTCGGGAAGGTCGGCGGGCAGGTGGGCGGGGATCGACTCGGGCTCGGGCACGACGGCGAGCCTAGACCGCTGCCTGAGCCCGGAGCGCGGCGAGGGCGTCGCGCACCTCGTGCGCGAGCGGGCGCTCCTGGTGGGACGCGATCCAGGCCTCGAACCCCACCCGGAACGCCGAGACCCCGGCCTCGGCGACCATCGACGCCGCCGGCTCGGTGACGCCGCGCTCCCGCAGAGCGGCCGCCGCGGCGTCCCGCAGCGCGGCGAGCTTGAGGAGCTCGCGCTCCTGGAGGCGCGGCGTGGCGGCGACCACGGCGGCGCGGCGCGCCGCGAACTCGCGCCGCTCCTCGAGGGCGGACGCGGCGAGGGCGAACGCCTCGCCCACCGCGTCGAGCGGGGCGGCGTCGGGGGGAGCGTCGACGACGGCCGCGACGACGGTGCCCTCGAGCTCGTGCGAGCCGTCGAACAGCACCTCGCGCTTGTCGGCGAAGTGCCGGAAGTACGTGCGCTCGGTGACGCCGGCGCGCTCGGCGATCTGGGCGGTCGTCGTCTGCTCGAACCCCTGCTCGGTGTACAGGTCGAGCGCAGCGCGCGTCATCCGCCCGCGCGCGTCGGGTTCCCATCGGGCCATGCCGGACAGTCTAGTGATGACAGCACCTGACATCAGGTGTAGCGTGAGTGATGTCAGCAACTGACATCACTTCGAGGAGAAACCATGCGCGTCTTCGTCACCGGAGCCTCCGGCTGGATCGGCTCCGCCACCGTGCCGCACCTGCTCGCCGCCGGGCACGAGGTCGTCGGACTGGCTCGGTCCGACGCCTCCGCCGACCGGCTCGCCGTCCTGGGGGCCGCTGCTCACCGAGGCAGCCTCGACGACCTGGAGAGCCTGCGTGCCGGCGCCCGGCAGGCCGACGCCGTGATCCACCTGGCGTTCAAGCACGACTTCTCCGACTATGCCGGGGCGGGCCGCACCGAGCGGGCGGTGGTGCAGGCGTTCGTCGACGAGCTGGCGGGCACCGGACGGTCGCTGCTGCTGGCGTCGGGGCTGGCGGGGGCGCCCGGGAGGGTGCTCACCGAGCGGGACGCGTCGGCGTTCAGCGGTCCGGACGCACCGCGGGGCGGGTCGGAGGGGCTGGCGCTCGACGCCGCCGCGCGGGGTGTCGCCCCGGTGGCGCTGCGGTTCGCGGCGACCGTCCACGGCGTGGGCGACCACGGTTTCGTCGCCCAGCTCGTCCGGATCGCGCGGGAGCGTGGCGTGTCCGGCTATGTCGGGGACGGGACGAGCCGGTGGCCGGCCGTCCATGTCGGTGACGCAGGGCGCGTCGTCGCCCTCGCGCTCGACAAGGCGCCGGGCGGCACCGTGGTGCACGCCGTGGGCGAGGAGGGTGTCCGGCACCGGGAGATGGCGGAGGCGATCGGCCGCGTCGTCGGCGTGCCCGTCGCGTCCGTCGACCCTGCCGACGCGGCCGAGCACTTCGGCTGGCTCGGGGGCTTCTGGGGGATGGACGCGGTCGCGTCCAGCGAGCTGACGCGCGAGCTGCTGGGCTGGGAGCCGGCCGGTCCGACGCTGCTCGAGGATCTTGCCGCGGGCGCCTACGACCACGTGGCGCGCGGCTGACGACGCCGGACGGCTTCCGTCCCGACGGGTCAGCCGGGGCGGTCCTCGTCGGCCAGGCGGGGCTCGGTGCGCAGGGCGGGGCGCACGCCCGCCTTGTCGGCGTAGAAGGCGCGGACGACGTCCATGTCGGCGCGCACGTCGCCGGTGAGGTGGATCGTCGGCCCGAGGCCGGTGGTCATCGTGGTGCGGTCCACGTACCCGAGGGTCACGGGGAGGTCGGCGGCGCGGGCGATGCGGTAGAAGCCGGACTTCCAGCCGTCGCCGGAGCGGGTGCCCTCGGGCGTCACCACGAGGTGGAAGACCTTTCCGGCCTGGACGCGCGAGAGCACGTCCTCGACCACGCGGCTGGGGTCGCGACGATCGACCGGGATGCCACCGAGCGCGCGCATCAGCGGCCCGCGCCAGCCGGCGAACAGGGTGTGCTTGCCCAGCCAGCGCACGTCCAGCCCGAGCCGCCACGCGATGGCGAGCATGAGCACGAAGTCCCAGTTGGACGTGTGCGGCGCACCGACCAGCACGCCCGCCCGTGCCGGGACGGGCTCGCTGCGGAGGGTCCAGCGACTGAGCCGCCAGTAGATGCCGGCGAGCGCCCGCCGCAGGGTTCTGAGCATCGGGCGACTCTACCCGCCAGGGCCCCACCGTTCCGTGCGCCTTCACCATCGTCTGCCTGGCGCGCCGGCGTGGCACGTGGTGTGTCGTCGCCTCCGAGGCCCGCTCGATTTCTGTGCTTTCGGCCGACCGGGCACGACGCGCGGGCTCCTGGCCCCAGTCCGCCTCCACCGTCATCTCGTGCTCAGCCGCACGCCGTCCCGTGCAGGCGGCGCAACTCCGGCTGGGCGGGAAGCTGCTCCTCAGCCGCATCGGCTCCTGGTCAACGCCCAGGTCTCGGGCCCTGCCGAGAGGACACGAAACGAGGGGGCCTCGGAGGCGACGACACGCCGCGCGCCACGCCTGCCGCGCGTGCGCCGTCCTGTCAGCCGGCCACCACGAGCGCGAGCACCCCGGCCGCGACGGCGAGGGGCGCGACCACCACGCCCTGGCCGACGACGCGGCGCATCAGTCCGGCGGGCGCGGAGAACGTGTGGCGGCGGTACTGCTGGAGCCACAGCAGGGTGGCCAGCGACGCCCAAGGGGTGATCAGCGGCCCCGCGTTCACGCCCACCAGGAGAGCTGCGAGCCGGGCGTCGTCGCCGGTGACGGTCGGGGCGAGCGCGAGGTAGGCGGGCAGGTTGTTCACGGCGTTCGCGGACGTCGCGCCGACGGCAGCGACCTGGGCGAGCCCGGCGGCGTCGTCCCCCGAGCCGACGAGCGGGGCCAGCAGGTCCGTGAGCCCGTGCGCGTGCCACGTACCGACGACGGCGAACAGGCCCGCCGTGACCACGACCGTGCGCCACGGCACCATCTCCCGCACCGGGACGAGCAGCGGCGCCCGTCGCCAGGCCGTCGCCGCCCCGAGGACGGCGGTCGCGCCGAGCGCCACGGGCAGCACCGGCAACCCCGCCGCGAACCCGGCGCCCATGAGCAGCACCACCGCGGCCGCGACGCGCAGCAGCACCACGTCGGCGACGTCCCGCCTCGACGGCAGCGCATACCGGCCGCGCAGCGCACGGGCGTGCAGCGCCGCGAGCGTGACCAGGACCACGACGAGCACCGCCACCGCGGGCGCCGCCATCACCCCGAGGTAGCCGGCGTCGAACGACGAGGCCGCCATGAGGTTCGTCAGGTTCGAGACGGGCAGCAGCAGCGACGCCGTGTTCGCGAGGGCCAGCACGGTCAGCGCGAGAGGGAGCGGGTCCCGGTCGAGGCGCCGCGCCACCGCGACGACCGCGGGGGTCAGCAGGACGGCCGTCGTGTCCAGGGACAGCACCACGGTGCACGCCGCCGCCACGACGGCTACGAGCAGCCACAGCACCCACGCCCGCCCGCGGGCGAGCCGGGCGGCGCCGTCCGCCACCGCGTCGAACAGCCCGGCGCCGGCGCAGAGCTCCGACACGACCGTGAGCAGGACGACGAAGCCGAGCACCGGGCCGGTGAGTGCGGCGAGGGAGCGAGCGTCGTCCGCCGGGAGCGCGCCCGTCAGCGGCAGGACCACGACGAGCAGCAGGGCCGGCACCCACAACGGTGGCAGGAACCTTCTCACCTGGCGGCCAGGGCCCGTCACCGTCGGCTCGCGGAGCGTGTCACGGGGTGAGCGTAGACGGCCGCTCCCCGCGTCGCCGTCCTGGATCGACGCGGTGGATCGACGTAGTGATCGGTGCCCTGCCGGCAATCAAGGGGTATGAGCACACGACGACGACGCCCCGGGGACGCCTCCGCCGCGCTGCTCTTCGCCCTGGTGGCCGTGGGCTGCGCGACCGTCTGGGTCGTCTCGGCAGGCGTGCTCCTCCTGACGACGCCGACCGCGCCCCGGACCGCCGGCTGGCTGTGCACCGTGGCCGGGACGGTGGTGCTCGTCGCCGTCGCCCTGCTGGTCGCGTCGCTGCTGCGCGGGCCGACGAGGATCGTGCCCCTCGACCCCTCCGGCACGCGCTGGTCCCTGCGGGCCGCCCCGCTCCCGCTCCGGATGGCGAGCTCTGCCCCGCTCGCCGCCGGCTCGCGCGGAGAGGCGCTCGCGGCTCAGGTCGTGCGCGCCGCGACGCGGCACGACCCCCGGCGCGCCGACCCCGCCCGCGCCGTGCTGCTGCTGCAACTGATCCTCGAGCTGGCGGACCGGACGCCCGGTCGCCCGGGCTCGACGACGGACGAGGCCGAGTGGGCGCGGGTGCGTGCTGCCGTGGTCGACCTGACGCTGCGCGCGTCCGACCACCCTCCGCACCCCGTCACCCTGCTGCCGTGGGAGGAGCACCTCGCCGCGCCGCGCTGACTCGGCCGGCACCTTCCTCCGCGGCCCTCGCGGTCGTCCCCGGACGTACGTGCCGGGGTCGGGCATCGCGCCAGGCTACCGAGCGGCGCGCAAGGCCTCCCGGGCCTGCGCGGCCGCCGTCGCGCCCGCCGGGTAGGGCAGGTCCTGCGCCAGGGCTGCGGCCTGGGCGAGGACCGACCACGCGCGGTCCGCGTGACCGGTGCGGTGCAGGGCGACGGCGTGCGCGACCTGCGCGTCCACCTCCGTGAGACGCTCGCCCGCCTGCTGCGCCCGGCGCGCCTCGGCCGCGGCGAGCTCGACGGCGCCCGCCGCGTCGCCGGTACCCAGCGCGCACCACGCCGCGAGCACGGGGGAGGCGGCCGCCTCCGCACCGAGGGCGTCCCGGGCGTCCTCGGGGCGCCCCGCCCGCAGCGCCACCTCCGCCCGGGCGGTGCTCACCTCGCGGCGGGCCTTCTCGTCGTCGATGCGGGCGGCGGACTCGTCGGCACGGTCGAGCAGGAGGACCGCGGCGTCGTCGGCTCCGGTGACCGACCGCACCCGCGCCAGGGCCGCGAGCGCATAGGGCAGTCCCCACGCGCCGTCCAGCTCCGCCCCGGCCACGGCCTCCTCGGCCAGGGCGGTCGCGGTGTCGACGTCCTCCCGGTGCAGGTACAGCTCGGCAAGGTTGGCACGCTCGAACGCCGCGGAGACGGGGTCACCGGACTGCGCCACGAGGTCGAGGGCCCGCCGGCTGAGCTCCACGGCGTCCTGCAGCCTGCCGCTGCGCCGGGCGTTCTCGCGCAGCGTCGACAGGACCGTGCCGAGCAGCGTCGGGTCGCCGAACGCCTCCGCGGGCGCGAGCGCCCGGTCGCCCGCCTCCCTGGCCTCGGCGAGCCGCCCCGCCTGTCCGAGGTTCGACGCCTGCTGCGCGCACGCGCGCGCGAGCAGCCCCTGCCCCGCGGGACCGGGGACGCGTCGCGCGGCCTCCAGGGCGCGGCACGCCGCCTCGTACGCCGCCTCGTGCCGGCCCTGCGCGCCGTGCAGCGAACCCCAGGCCAGGTGGTGCGCGGCCACCGTGGCGGGCGAGGCGTCCGGACCGGCGGGGTGCCGGTGCAGCACGGCCGCCCCCTCCTCGTGCTCACCCGTGCGCAGGAGCATCTCCGCCAGCCGCGCGCCGGCGAGCGCGGTGTCGTCGTGGTCGTCCCGCCGCGCGAACTCCGCGAGGGCGCTCCGCAGCACGGCGGCCGCCTCGTCGAACCGCCCCATCCGGCGCAGCACCTGGCCGTGGTCCAGGCGGGCGCGGGCGGCGTCGACGTCGAGGCGCGCGACCAGGTCGCGGTAGTAGCGGTCGGCGGTGTCGTTGGCGTACAGGGCTGCGGCGCGCTCGGCGGCCCGGCGCAGGTACTCGGCCGCCCGCGGGTCGTCGGTGCGGGCGAAGTGCGAGGCGAGCACGTCCACGGCCTCGGGCCGGCGGCGCAGCACGGTCTGCGCGAACGCCGCGTGCAGACGGCGGCGTCGGACGGCGCTGAGCCGGTCGTAGCAGGTGAGGCGCACCAGGGGGTGGCGGAACGCGAGGCCCGGCTCGGCGTGCCCGTCGACGACGACGGCCCGCTCCTCGACGAGGGACGCCGCCAGCGCCCGCTCGACCGCGTCGGCGGCCGCGGCGCCCGTGAGCGGCGGGTTCAGGCCGGACGCGGCGACGTCGAGCAGCTCGGTGAGCGCGGCGTCGCCACCTGCCGCCGAGAGCGCCTCGACCACGCGGCGGGCGTCGGCGTCGAGCCGTCCGAGCCGCTCGTCGACCAGCTGCCGCACGCCGAGCGGGGCCACCGCCGCGTCGCCGTCAGCGCTGTCGGTGGCGTCCGCGGCAGCGGCGGGGTCGGCGAGACCGCGGGCGAGCTCGGCGGCGAACAGCGGGTTGCCGAGGGACAGGTCCCACACCCGCCCCAGCCGTTCCGCCGTCGCCCCCGCGGCGTCCGCCGCGACGGCGAGGCACGCGTCGCGGTCGAGGCGCCCGACCTCCTCGGTGCCGGCGAGGCCGGCGCGCACCAGGGACGTCAGCCCGACGCGGCGGGGGTCGCCCTCGGGCAGCTCCTCCCACCGCAGCGTGACGAGGAACCGCAGCGGCGCACCGGCCCGCGCAGCCAGCCGCGCGAGATGGCCGAGCAGCTGGAACGACCCGGTGTCGGCGGCGTGCAGGTCGTCCAGCACGACGACGACGGGGCGCGCCGCGGCGAGGTCGCCGAGCAGCGCCGCGGTGCCACGGAACAGCCGGTCGCGCTCCTCCTCGGGGCTGCGACCCCCGCCGTCCGCGCGGCCGAGCGAGGGCAGGAACGCGGCCAGCTCCGGGTGCTCGGCCCCCACACGCGCGCGGGACCCGGCGCTCTGCTCGGCCAGCCAGCCGTCGAGCGCCTCCGCGAACGCCCCGTACGGCGTGTGCCCCTCGGCGTCGTGCCCGCCGCCCCACAGCACCGCCGCGCCGTCGTCGGCGGACCGGCGCGCGACCTCCGCGACGAGCCGCGTCTTGCCCACCCCCGCCTCGCCCGACAGGAGCCGCACGGGCGGCCCGCCGTCCGCCAGGAGCCGCTCGAGCTCCGTCTCCCGCCCGCGCAGCGGCGACGCGGCGGGAGCGCGCAGCGGCGCGGGCAGGGCGGCGCCGATGGGCGCGCCGCCCGGGGAGGCGTCGAGCGCGAGGCGGTGCAGGCGCTCCGTCTCCGGGCCGGGCCGGACCCCGAGCTCGGCGTCGAGCGCCTCGCGGCACGCGTGGTACTGGTACACGGCGCGCCGCCGCAGCCCCTGGCGCAGGAACGCCTCGATGAGCACCCGGTGGGCCAGCTCCTCCGCGGGGTTGTCCGCGAGCACGCGCTCCGCGGCGTCCATCGCACGCGTGACGTCGCCCGCCGCGAGGTGCGCGCCCGCCAGAGCCAGCTGCACCTGCTCGCGCAGCGCGACGAGCCGCTCGCGGCGAGCCTGCGCCCACGTGGCGTACCGGTCCTCGGGCAGCAGCTCGCCGGTGAACAGGTCCAGCGCCGCGGCGAGGTCAGCCCGGTCGCCCGACGCGAGCGCGGCGCGCGCCGTCGTCTCCGCGTGGTCGGCGTCGATCCACACGGTCTGCGGGTCGAGCAGCAGCATCGTCCCTGCGGACACCAGGTACGACGACGCCGCCCGGGGCGCGAGCTCGGGCTCGAGGGCACGCCGTGCCGCGTGCAGCGCCACCCGCAGGCTGCCGACCTGCGCCTGCCCGTCCGCGTCGGGCCAGCAGACGTCCATCGCCTCCTCGCGGTGCAGGCGGTGGTCGCCCGCGACGGCGAGCAGCTTGACGAGGGTGCGGGCGCTGGGCCGGGGCCACCGCTCCGGCAGCGGCGGCCCGCCGTCGCGGGTGACGCGGAACCCGCCCAGCAGGTGCAGCCGCAGCAGCGGGACGGGTGGCACGACGGCGGCAGGCTCCTCCCTGGCGTGCCGCACGGTCATGCCGCAGATCCTAGGCGCGCACGCCGAAGACCCCTCGACCGGAGGTCGAGGGGTCCTCGGCAGCCGACGCTCAGTCGGCCGTCACCATCGGCTGCTCAGGAGAGCGTGAACGTCGTCAGCTGGTGGATGCCGCCGTCCAGCGACAGGACGCCGCCGCCCAGCTGTGCCGCCATCCGGTTGACGCCGAGGTGGTCGTAGTTCAGCGAGACCACGTCGTCCACCCCGTCGCCGTCCAGGTCGTCGGCGAGGAAGGTGCGTGCGCCCATGGGACCGGTGATCCCGATGCTGGGCTGGAACGGCACCACGTTGTCCAGCTGCGACGGGTCGTACGCGGCGACCCCGCCCTCGAGACCGGTGAGGACCAGCCGACGGCCGGCGGGGCCGGTCACGAACTGCGCGGTGCGTGCGGGCGCCGTCACGGATCCGTGTGTGACGGTGCCGTCACCGGGGTAGCCGCTGAAGGAGCCGAAGCTCAGCAGATAGAGGGGGTCGTTCTTGCCGTCGATGAAGAAGTTGCCGTGCGACCACGGGCTGCCGCTGATGTCCTGCTGCAGCAGCTCGCCGGTGCGGCCGTCGCGGATCTCGACGACCACGGTGGCGGTGCTGGCGGCCTCCGCGCCCGTCACGCTCGGGTCAGCCATGATGATCCAGGTGTAGACGACCGCGTTCCCGTCCGCGAAGGCGATCTTCGGCGAGGCGAAGACACCGTGGTCGAGGACCGCGCCGTGGATCTTCCCGTCCATGGCCTGGGCGGGGGCGTCCGGGGTCACGTGCCAGCGCGGCTCGCCGGTGGTGCCGTCGAGCGCGGTACCGCCGACCGACGGGGCGTCGTCCCAGAGCGCGTCCTCGGTCGTGTACTGGGCGTACACCGTGCCGCGGTCCACCTGGACGTCACCGAACACCACGTCCGTGCGCTCGGTGGGCGCGGCGTAGGTCCACAGGACCCGGCCGCGGGCGTCGTAGGCCCGCACGGCGTCCGTCGGGACGACGACCTCGTCCTTGCCGTCGCCGTTCACGTCCGCGACGGTGACGGTGCGCACGTACTGCCCGGCCCCGTCGATCGTCGTCAGGACGTTGCCGGTGGCACCGTCGAGCACCACGGTCGCGGTGTCGGCGGCGACGACCACCTCGGGTCGTCCGTCGCCGTTCACGTCGCCGTGCTCCACGCGGTGGATCTCGCCCGGCACAGTGGCCCGCCACAGCTCCTTCGGGGTGCCCTTGACCAGCGAGGTGCCCTTCCAGGCCCACACGCCGTGCGAGGAGCCGCCGGCGACGACGTCGTCCTTCCCGTCACCGTCGAGGTCGACGGTGGTGCCGGCGTTGAGGTCGCCCTGGAGCGGGGTCAGGTCCGTGGCCCTGCCGTTGCCCAGCTTGTAGGTGCGGATGTTCTGCCCCTGGTCGACGACGCGCACGACCGCGGCCTTGCCCGAGGTGTCGACCTGCTGGAACCGCGGGGACGCGTCGGTGCCGTCCGCACGCCACTTCAGGCGGCCGGCGCTGGTGTAGGCGCTGAGCGTGCCGTACCGCAGTCCGGCGACGTTGTCGGCCTCGTTGATGTCCTTGTCGTCCTGCGACGACGCGACGAGCAGGCCGCCAGCCACGTCGAGGCTCCAGACACTGGGCCCGTCCGCGCCGTTGGCGGCGTCCCGCTTGGTGGTGACGGTCCACTTGGCGGTGGATCCGTCGTCGCCGTCCAGCACCCGGATCGTGCTCGCGTTGATGTAGCGGACCGCGTCGAGGGTCGACTCGGCCACGATGTACTCCGCACCGTCACCGGAGGCGGCATCACCGATCGTCATGGCCGTGGGCAGAGCGTTGACGCGGGTGTTGAGGACGGTGCGCTCGCCGTCCGTCAGGCCGTACGACACGACCTGGTACCGCACGGCGTCGCGCGTGTCGGCCTGCTCCAGGGCCACCACGCGGCCCCGGGCAGGGTCGAGGTGGAGCTGGCGGCTGTACAGGTCGCTCTCCTGCTGCCAGACGACGGAACCGTCCGCCACGTCCAGGACCATGGTGTGGCCCTGGCCCGCCGCGGTGTCCGACTTGCGGAGGTTCCACGACGTCGCGACGGTGCCGTCGCCGAGGTCGGTGAGGTCGCCCCAGCCGACCTCGCCGGTCACCGCGGGGTCGAAGGTCCACGTCTCCGACGGCGTGAGCGCGCCGTCCGCGACGGTGAACCGCGTGCCGGTGAGCGTTGCGGTCGAGCCATCGGGGGCCCAGCCGTTGGCGCTCGGCGTGTCCGCGACGAGCAGCGTGTCGCCGACCACCTTGACCGTGGAGGCGAACGCGTATGCCTTCGACCAGACCGTCGCGCCCGTCTTCCCGTCCAGGACGGTGACCTCGGTCCCTGCGTTCAGGTTCGTTCCGGGGAAGCGTGCGCCCACGGGCGGCTCGATGCCGAGGCTGGCGGAGAAGACGAGGTCTGCGGTCCCGTCGCCGGTGAGGTCACCGGTGGTGTAGCCGTCGTCCGAGCCCGTCGAGAACGGCGAGACGGCGTCGTACCCCATGACGACCCGCGCGGGGTACATCTCCCGCTCCCACGGACGCGCGGGCGTGACCTTCCAGTCGGCGCGCAGCGAGGTGTTGCCGCGCTCCCAGACGGTGGAGCCGTCGGCGTCGTGCAGCTCGACGTTGCCGAGGCCGTGCACGCTGAAGTACTGCCGGCCGGACGCGGGGATCGTCACGCCCAGACCGCGGACGCCCTCCCGGGCAGACCGCTGGGTGAACGTCACGGGGGTCGTGCCGCCGGTCGTGCCGCTCGTGCCGCTCGTGCCGTCGGTCGTTCCGGTCGTGCCGGCGTCCTCGACGTCGTCCGCGACGTCGTCCTGCACGCCGCCGTACACGTCGGAACCCATGTCCTGCGCGAGGCGGTCGGCCTGGGCGTCGGTCAGCGTCATCGCGCCGTCGTCGGCCGCCAGGGCCTGGGGGGCCGCGGACAGGACGAGCCCCGCCGCGACCAGGGTGGAGGCGAGCCTGGCGGCCTGCCTGGAGTGAGTGGTCCTCATGGTCAGTCTCCCTGGGAGAAGCGGATCGCCGAGCCGTCCGTGAGGACGCGCTCGTCGAACGAGTACTGGAGGGCGTCCGAGCCGGCCTGGTTCTCGATGCCGACGGTCGCGGAGGCGCCGCCGTCCGGAACCGACTTGTACTGGAACGTGACGTCCCCGGAGGCCTCGTCGAAGAGCACCTCGAAGGTCACGCGGGCGCCGCCGGATGCGACCACCGCGTTGTTCCACACCACGGCGAAGGTGCGGGCGCCGGCCTTGCCCTTGGTGGCGGTTTGCACGCTCGACCGCTTGTCCAGGGTCAGGTCGTCCCAGAATGGGGCGACGATGCCGTTGGGGGCGAAGGCCTCCGGAAGTGCCGTGTTGGCGTAGTCGCCGAGCCGCGGCTGGAGGAAGTTCACGAGCCCGTTGGTGGTGACCGACGCGGAGCTGTAGTCGACCCCGTACAGGGTGACCCAGAAGGGCAGCGAGATCGGCGCGGCGTCCTCGTCCCCGCTCAGCGCGACGGTGTTCTGGCCCTTGACCCAGGAGTAGTCGGCGGGCGTGCAGCTGTTGCCGGACGCGTCGCTCTTCGCCGGGAGCCGGACGACGCGCGTCTCGACGCCGTCGACCGTCAGGTCGGTGCGGGAGTCGCCGTTGCACAGGACCGGGTCGGCAGGCTGGACCGACAGGGTGTAGTCGCCCTCGGCCACGGCCGGGACGGTGAACGTGCCGTCCGCACCCGTGGTGAGTGGCGCGAGCGGGGTGCCCACGAGCTCGACGGTGGCTCCCGCCAGCGGCGTACCGGTCACGTCCAGCACGGTGCCGGTGACCGGGTGGCTCGCGGTGGTCACGAGGGCGGCGTCGCGGGTCACGTCCGTGCCGTCGGCGATCTCGACACCGGTGATGGTCTGCGGGGCGTAGCCGTAACCGCTCAGCGTGAGGTCATAGGTGCCCGGCGCCAGGTGGAGGCGGTAGGAGCCGTTGTTGCCGGTGAGGACGGCGCGCGCGCCGACCGTGGTGTTGGTCGCCGTGACGGTGACGCCGCGCAGGGCCGCACCCGTGGCGGCGTCGGTCACCGTGCCGGTGAGCGTGCCGGCCGTGTGCGGCGCGAGGCCGACCGACGCGAGGATGTCGAGCTTGCCGTCGCCCCACACGTTGTTCGCGTCGGCGGTGCCGCCGCAGTGGGTGTCGTCGACATCGCGGGCGCCCTGGTTCAGCAGCGCGCGCGTGCCGTCGATGTCACCGATGAGGGACGGCGCGGCCGACCACAGCAGCGCGACGGCGCCCGCGACGTGCGGCGTCGCCATCGACGTGCCGTCCTCGGCCACGTACGACGAGCCGGGCCACGTGGAGAGGACGTTCACGCCCGGGGCGGAGATGTTCGGCTTCGCGGACCCGTCGACGGGCGACGGCCCGAAGCCGGAGAAGCCGGCGATCACGCCGTCCGCGTCGTACGCGCCCACGCCGTAGGCCGGTGCCTGGGCTCCCGGCGCCTCCGTGGTGGAGCAGGTGCGGCCGTCGCCGGAGTTGCCGGCGGCGAACGCCTCGAAGATGCCCGCGGCGTTCCAGGCCGTGATGGTGTCCTGGTAGAACGCGGTCTGGCCGCCGCCCCAGGAGTTGTTCACGATGTTCGGCGCGAGGTCCGGGCGCGGGTTGCGCCCCTCGCTGTCGGTGGGCGCCAGGATCCACTGGCCCGCCTTGAGGAGCGACTCGTCCGAGCAGGACCGCGTCTCGCAGCCCTTGGCGGCGATCCAGGTGGCGTTCGGCGCGACGCCGATGCCGTTCTTGCCGACCATCGTGCCCATCGTGTGGGTGCCGTGGCCGTTGTTGTCGCAGGGGACGGTGCTGTCCTCGCACTCACCGGTCGGGTTGTACCAGTTGTAGTCGTGCGTGAACGTGCCGTCGCCGTTGTTGCCGCGGTACTGCGCCACCAGGTCGGGGTGGTCGTACTGGACGCCCGAGTCGACGTTGGCGATGACGATGCCCTCGCCGCGGTCCTCGTACTGGGTCCACACGTCGTCGGCGTTGATGTCCGCGACGCCCCACTGCGGGGTCGCGTCGTCGACGGTCGTCGTGACCTCCCCGGCGGGGGTGGCCTCGGTCGCGTCGAGCTCGTACGTCTTCGCCTTGATGACGGACGCGACGTCGGGCCGCTTCGCCAAGGAGGTGACGAGGTCGGCGTCGCCCGTGACCTCGACCGTGTTCGCGATCCAGAAGTCCTCGTGGCCCACCTTGTGCGCGTCCAGATAGGCGGTGAGCGAGCGCTGGCTGGACGCGGCGTGCCGCTTCAGCGCGGTGTAGGCCGCCTCGGCGCGTGCCGCGTGGGCGCGCTTGGAGCGTGCGGAGGAGAGGTCGGCCTGGTCCTTCAGGACGACGAAGAAGGTGGCGTCCTTGCCACCCTTCACGGCGCTCGCGAGCGCGCTGTCGACCTTGGAGCTGCCGGGGTCCGCGGTCGGGGCGGCCACGGCAGGGCCGGTGAGCAGGGGGCTGGTGAGCAGGGCGGCCGCGGTGAGCGTGGCCGCCGCCCAGGTGGCGCGTCGGCGCCGGGGCGGTCGGGGCTGGGGCATCAGGTGCGCTCCTCGAGGGCAGGTGCAGGGTGCCTGCACGCTATGAAGAGGCCGTTACTGAGGCATTACCGGCCCACGTGGCGCCCGACGACGCAGGTCAGGGGTTCGCGGCGGTCTCCTGCCGCGACCCGTCCGCGAGGAACCAGACGACCCGCGCGTCGCTCCACTGCTGCTCGGTCAGGCCGTGGGCCCACACCGTCCAGTACCCGTCGGACACCGTGGCGTCGATCTCCGTACCACCCGCGGCCCAGAGCTGGACGCGTGCGACGTCGTCGCCCGCCAGGCCCACGAGCACGCGGGCGTCCGCCGAGCCGCCACCGACCACGGGCGTCGCCTCGTCCGACGACGGCAGGTCGTCGGTCGTCGCGCTGACGGTGTGGAACGGCTCGTACGGAGGCTCGGCGTCCTGCTGGCAGACGACGAACCGCTGGTGGTCGCGGGCCAAGAGGGTGAGCCCCGCGTCGCCGTGCCGCTCCTCGATCACCGGTTCGACGCCGGTGCTGCTGCGCCCGCCGGCGCAGGCGTCCCGACGCGCCTCGGCGGGCGGCGTCACGGTGTCCGGGTCGGCGGGCCAGGCACCCTCCAACGGCGTCGACCGCTCGGAGCCGTCCGATGCACGCCACAGGAGGGAGACGGTCGCGCCCACAGGCAGCTCCTCCCTGCGGAGGAAGACGACCCACTCGTCGTCGCGCAAGGTCCGCGCCTCGACGACCAACCCCTGCGTCCCGGACCGGCCGTCGGCCCACTCCGCGTTCAGCCGGACGTCGCGGACGTCCTCGCCGGCAGAGCCCCATGCGACGTACCAGTCGTCGTCGTCGCGGACCCCAGCGGGCACCACCTCGTCCGGGCCCGGCTCCGCAGGGTGGTCGTCGGCCCAGAGCGTGGTCGACGCCGCCGAGCTGACGGCACGCCCGTCCTCCGCGCAGAAGCCGGTGAGCCCGGCGTCGTCGGACCGCAGGAGCGCCAGCCGCGTCCCGTCGGCGTGCGACTCATGAGCGAGCTCGCGCCAGGTCGGCGACGCGAAGACGTCCTCGGTCTGGTGCGCAGCGGTCGTGAGCCGGCTCGCACACGCGGACGGTGGGCCCGACAGCCCGGCGGGGCCGAGGTCCGGCTGCCACGGCGACAGGGCCAGGCCGACGGCGACCACGCCGACGACGCCGGCGGCCGCGGCACCGAGCTGCACGCGACGCCGACGGCGCTCGCGGGCGGTCCTGCCCCGGGTGAGCGGGACGACGACCTCGTCGTCGGGCTCCGGGAGCACGACGTCGTCGCCGAGGCCGACGCGGGCTTCGTCGAGGTCGAGCACGTGCGCACCACCGACACGGCGGCTGCGCGGAGAGGGGGCGCCGTCGACCAGCGCGTCCACCACGGCGTCGAGCGCGGCGCGGGCGGCGTCGAGCCGGTCCGGGTCGGGTGACGTCGTGGGGGCGATGCGGGCGAGGCGCTCGTCCAGGTCTGCGGGGTTCATGCCGACCTCCTCGAGGACGCGGGGGAGCGGGTGGGGTCGCCAGTCCGGGCGGTCGACCGAGCGGTGGGCAGGGCGTCGCCGCTGTCGGTGGCGGCGGAGAGCGAGGCCAGCCGTCGTCGGGCGCGGTGCAGGCGGACGTGGAACGTGGCGGTGCTGCACCCGGCGACGTCGGCGGCGTCGGGAGGCGCCAGCCCGTCCCAGGCGACGAGGAGGATGGCCTCCCGCTCCCGTGCGCTGAGGCGTGCCAGTGCTCCGAGCAGGGCGTCGCGCTCGACGGCGAGCGCCTCCGGGGCGGCTTCGGCCAGCGGCGCGGAGGCGGCGAGCGAGGCGAGCTCGTCGTCGAGGGTGCGGCGTCGTCGCGCGGCTCGGTGCGCGTTGCGCACGAGGTTGCGCGCGACGACCAGCAGCCACGGCAGCGCGGGGGCGGGGACGTCGTCCAGACGCCGCCATGCCACGAGGAAGGTCTCGGACAGCAGGTCCTGCGCGGTGTCCGGGTCGGTGTGGCGCCACAGGTACGCCTGGACGCGGACGGCGTGCGCGCTCCACAGCGCGGACAGGCGTTCGCGGGCGTCGGCCGCGTCGTCGGGGGTGCTCACACCACGTAGTGTCCGGGGCCCGCCGTGACTTACACGGGAGCTGCGGACGCGGTGCGTGCCGCGCGCCGACGTGCGGGCGCCCCTGCCGGCTGCGCCGAGCCGGCAGGGGCGCCCGTGCGGTGGGTGCTGCGTGAGCCGGTCAGCGGGCCGTGCTCGGCCCGTACACGGTGACGTCGATGGTGCCGCCCAGGAGGACGTCCACCCGGGCGCACCCGGCCGACTCGTCCACGACGTCCGTCGTCGGGAACTCGAAGTCGACGGGGGCGAACACGTCGTCGACGACGGCGCGGGCCTTGTCGAGAGAGACGCACCGGTCCACGATCCGCTCCCGGAGGGCGGCCGTCATCGCGTCCATCTCGGGTGTGGAGAGCCGCTGGTAGGGGTCCTCCGAGGCGCTGACGGTCAGCTGCCGGTCCTGGACGTCGACCACGTAGTCGGAGCACGGCAGCCCTTCCGTCCCGGGCTGCTCGACCACCGTCCAGTCCTGCAGGCCGAGCCGGTCGACCTCACCCTGGGCCCAGGCGGCGCCCTCGGCGACCGTGCGGCACTCGCCCCTGCCGCCGTCGACAACGTCCTCGACGGTGCGTCGCAGCTCGACCACGCCGGTGCCGAGGGCCTGCGAGCCTTCCAGCCGTTCGACGCCGTCGGGCACCTGGTCGGCGGGGGCGACCACGGTCTGGCCGTCCCACGCGAAGGCGACGGGGTCGTCGATGGGCGGCAGCCCCTGCTCGGCGAGCAGGGTGGTGCAGTCCGCGTAGGGGTCGCCGGTGCGCCAGGACCCGGCGGCGTCGACGTGCTGCCCTGCGGCCGTGTCGGCGTTCCAGGTGCGCACGCAGGTCAGGCCTTCGCCCGTGGCCCCCTGGAACAGGTGGACCGCGGCGTACGCGACGCCACCACCGGTGAGGACGGCGGCCAGGCCGATCGCGACCGCACCACGGCGCCCGACCCGGCGGCGTCGGCTCGTCGTCGGGGCGGGGGCCTCGGCGAGGTCGGCCGTGCTGCGGGTGCTGGTCGTGGCGATGTCGTCCCGCAGCGCGGCGAAGACCGCCTCGTCCACGGCGTCGAGGCGACCGGGGCGTGCCGGGTCGGCGTCTCGCAGCTGCTTCATCACGTCGGTCATGACGCCTCCTCGATCTCGGGGCGCGCGGCGCCCCACCTCTCCCGCTGTCCGTTGCCGTGCTGCTGTCCCCGCACCGCCGCCGCGGGCGGCGCCGGTGCGACGGTGGCCAGGGCGGGGACGGGGGCGGGCGGACCGTCGTCGGCGGTGGCGAGCGCCGCCAGCTGGTCGGCGAGCCGCCGGCGGGCGCGGTGCAGCCGGACGCGGACGCTGGCCCGCGTGATCCCCAGGACGAGGGCGATCTCGTCGCGGGCGAGCTGCTCCCAGGCGACCAGGCGCAGCAGCTCCTGGTCCTGCTCGCCGAGGCGTCCCAGGGCGCGCTCGACGTCGGACCCTGGCGCGTCCGGTCCCGGGAACGTCTCGGCCACCTCGGCGCGCAGGCGGTCGGCGAGCGCGAGGCGACGGCGCTCGCCGCGGTGCAGGTTGGCGAGGACGCGCCTCGCCACGCCGAACATCCACGGCCGCGCGTCGGGTCCGACGGGGACCTCCTCGATACGCCGCCACGCGATGAGGAAGGCTTCGGCGACGACGTCGGCGGCGTCGGCCGGGTCGGCCACGCGCCGCACCGCGTACGCGAGCAGCGGGCGGTGGGTCGCCTCGAAGAGCGCGGTGAACCGCGCCTCGTGCCCGTCCGTGACGGGTGGTGAGGGCGGGGCGGCAGGTGGTTCGAGGGCTGGCATCGTTGAGGTCCTCTCGACCGGGGGACGGTGACAACCGTGGCATGTCCGGCAACCGGCCGAGCGTTGCAGCCTTACGCGGACGTGTCGTTGGCGCGCAGCACCTGCCGCAGCTCGTCGGGCGTCAGGTCGGACTCGGCGAGCACCTTCTGCAGCACCGCCGACTTCCCGGCGAGGTACCGCTCGATCTCCATCGTCGGGTCCGCGGCGAGCGCGAGCTTCACGGCGCCGTACTCGTCGCGCAGGTCGTCCCGGCGGCGCAGCACGTCGCGGACGGCGAGATGGTTGCGCACGTGCAGCGTCCCCCGGGCGCAGACGTAGACGTGCCGTGCGGGGTCGTCGTCGGGCGCGTCCATCGCCTCCCGGCCGGCGAGGCCCAGGTCGCCGCGGTGCGTGTAGCCCACCGCCTCGAGCGCCCGCACCGCGGCGGGCACGTCGGCCGCAGGCACGATCACGTCGACGTCGAGGATCGGCTTCGCCGGCAGGCCGGGGACCGACGTCGACCCGACGTGCTCGACGACGGCGCCCGGGACGCCGTCGAGCGCCGCGCGCAGCGCACGGGCGACGCCCTCGAACCGTGCGGGCCAGGTGGGGGAGGAGGGGACGACGGTGATCGGCACGCGGACATCGTCGCAGCGATGGCGCAGGCTAGGGACATGCGCCTCCTCCTCCTGCGACACGGACAGACGCCCTCCAACGTGGCCGGGCTGCTCGACACCGGTGCGCCCGGACCTCGCCTCACGCCCCTGGGCGAGGCGCAGGCCGCGGCCGTGCCGCGCGCGCTGGAGGGCCGCCGGATCGACGCGCTGGCCGTCTCGTCCCTCCTGCGCACCACCCTCACGGCGCAGCCGCTGGCGGACGACCGCACCTTGCGCCCCACCGTCCTCGACGGGCTGCGGGAGATCGAGGCGGGCGCGCTCGAGATGTCCGCCGACCTCGCCGACCACCACACCTACCTGGAGACGGTGTTCGCCTGGTCCCGCGGCGACCGCTCCCGGCGCATGCCCGGCGGGCCCGACGGCGACGCGTTCCTCGCCCGGTTCGACGACGCCGTCGCCGCCCTGGCCGACCACGACCACGACGTCGTCCTCGCCGTGTCGCACGGCGCCGCCATCCGCTCGTGGTCGAGCGCCCGCGTCCGCGGGCTCGACGTCGACGAGGTGGAGCACACGCCGCTCGCCAACACCGGCCTCATCGAGGTCGAGGGCGATCCCGCGTCGGGCTGGCGCCTGGTCGACTGGGTGCGCGAGCCCGTCGGCGGCGAGCGCCTCGACGCCGTCGTCGCGAACGACCCCACCGGCGAGCCGGTCGACGACTGACGCAGGGCTCCCTCGTGGTGCCGGTGGGACGATCGGGAGGTGACGGGAGACGGACCCCGGGCACCGGGCCCTGTGGCGCAGGCGCGGGCCGCGTGCGCGGCGCGGACCTGGGAGGTCGCGCGCGCCGCGTTCGCCCGGGCGGACGAGGACGGCGAGCCGCTGTCCGCGGCCGACCTGGAGGGCTGGGGCCTGGCGGCCCTGCTCGCGGGGGACGACCGGCAGTCCGACGCCGCGCGGGAGCGGGCGCACCACGCGTTCCTCGCCGCTGACGACCGGGACGGGGCGTCTCGCGTGGCGTTCTGGCTGGCCCTGACCCTGCTGATGCGGGGCGAGCACGCCCGGGCCCGAGGATGGTTCGAGCGCCCCCGGAGCATCGTCGGCGACGCGGGCTTCGCCGCCACCGTGTGGCACGGGTACGAGCGGCTGAACCTGGGCATGCGTGCCCTGGCCGAGGGGCAGGACACGCAGAGCCGTGACCTGCTCGCGGACGCGGTCGCCGTCGCGCGCGAGCACGCCGACCCGGACCTGGAGCTGCTGGCCCGCAACGGCCACGGGCAGGCGCTCCTCGCGCTGGGACGCACCGCCGAGGGCATGGCGGAGCTCGACGAGGTGATGGTCCTCGCGACGACCGGGACGGCGGGGCCGCAGGCCGTCGGGCAGGTCTACTGCGCCGCCATCCTGGTCTGTCGCGGCTGCCTCGACCTGGGTCGTAGCGCCGAGTGGACGGAGGCCCTGTCCCGGTGGTGCGCGGGCCAGCCCGGCATCGTCCACTACCGGGGGCAGTGCGCGGTCCACCGTTCCGAGGTGCTGCAGCTGCGGGGACAGTGGGCCGCCGCGACGGACGAGGTGACCGCCGTCCTGGACCGGTGCGCGCGGGACCCCGGACGCCGCGACCCCGCCCGCGGGATGGCCCACTATCAGCGCGGGGAGCTCCACCGCGTCCGGGGGGAGACGCGCGCCGCCGAAGAGGCCTACCGAGCGGCGGCTGCCGCCGGCCTCGACCCGCAGCCCGGGCTCGCCCTGCTGCGCGCCGCCCAGGGGCGCGCGTCCGACGCGACCGCCGCGCTCGCCCGGGCGTCGGCGGAGGCGGCCGGGGACTTCCTGCGTGGCCGCCTCCTGCCGGCGCAGGTGGAGGTGGCGCTCGCGGCCGGCGACGGCGCTCGGGCGAGGGCGGCGTCGGCCGAGCTGGCCGCCCTGGCC
>NZ_JBHUWC010000023.1:0-33730 GCF_042670225.1 Isoptericola sp. NPDC057191
CCCGTCCGGCAGCGCCGGGCGGCCCCTCTTCCGTTTGCCGGCCCGGGCACTCGGCGTCAGGGTGAGGGGCATGACGCGCGCGTCGACGTTGTCCCGCGGGGTCTTCTACCCTGCAGCCGGCATCATCCTGCTCTTCGTGCTGCTCGCCGTCTTCGCCACGGACGCGACGACGAACGTGATGAACGCGCTCCAGTCCGAGGTCATCGGCGCGTTCGGCTGGTACTACGTCCTCCTCGTCGCCTGCTTCGTGATCTTCGCGATCTGGATGGGGCTCAGCCGGTTCGGCGACATCGTGCTGGGCCCGGACGACGAGACGCCGGACTTCAAGCTCCCGGTCTGGTTCTCGATGCTCTTCGCCACCGGGATGGGCATCGGCCTCGTCTACTACGGCGTGTCCGAGCCGCTGTCCCACTTCGTCAGCCCGAAGCCGGGCGTCACCGGCGACGACGCCACCCTCGCCCAGGCGGCGATCTCCCAGACCTACGTGCACTGGGGCTTCCACGCCTGGGCGATCTACGTGGTCGCCGGTCTCGCGCTCGCGTACGCGATCCACCGCAAGGGCCGGCCCGTGTCGATCCGCTGGGCGCTGGAGCCGCTGCTCGGCGACCGGGTCAAGGGCTGGCTGGGCAACGTCATCGACGTCGTGGCGATCATCGGCACGGTCTTCGGCGTCGCCACGTCGCTCGGCCTCGGGGTGCTGCAGGTCGCGCACGGGCTGGGCTACCTGGACGTCGTGGAGCCCAGCACGGCGCTGGAGATCGGCCTCATCGCGGCGATCACGGCGCTCGCCGCGCTGTCCGTCGCCTCCGGTCTCTCCAAGGGCATCAAGTGGCTGTCGAACGGCAACATGGTGCTCGCGGGCGTGGTCCTCGTGGTCGTGCTGGTCATCGGGCCCACCCTGTTCCTCCTGCGCAGCTGGGTGCAGTCGTTCGGGTACTACTTCGCGAACGTCATCCAGATGACCTTCGACACCCTGGCCTTCCGCGGCGACGAGGGCCTGGCGTGGGAGTCGAGCTGGACGATCTTCTACTGGGGCTGGTGGATCTCCTGGGCGCCGTTCGTCGGCGTCTTCATCGCCCGGATCTCCCGCGGCCGCACCGTGCGGGAGTTCGTGCTCGGCACGCTCGCGGTGCCGATGGCCGTCGCCACGATCTGGTTCAGCGTGTTCGGCGGCGCGGGCCTGCACCAGGAGATGACGCAGCCGGGCAGCATGCTCGACCCCGCGACCGGAGGCGTGAACACCGACACGGCGATGTTCCAGCTCTTCGCGTCGCTGCCGGGCGGCGGCACGTGGCTCGCCGTCGCGGGCATCGTGCTGGTCGTCGTCTTCTTCGTCACGTCGTCCGACTCCGGGTCGTTCGTCGTCGACATGCTCGCCAACGGCGGCAACCCGAACCCGCCGCTGTGGAGCCGGCTGTTCTGGGCCGTGCTCCAGGGCCTCGTCGCGGCGGCGCTGCTGCTGGCGGGCGGTCTGCAGGCGCTCCAGACGGCGGCGATCCTCATCGCCCTGCCGTTCTCGCTCGTGCTCATCGGGATGGCTGTCTCGATCGTCAAGGAGCTCGGGGTGGAGCACCGCGCGATCGTGCGCGCCGAACGGCGGGCGGCACGCACGGCGCTCACCGAGCACGTGACCGAGAAGGTCGCGACGACGCTCGCCGGGCGCTGGGAGAACGTGCTGCCGCCTGCGCCCGGCGCGCTCCGGCTGCGCGTGCCCCGACGGCGGGACACCAAGCCCGGCAGGGCGCCGGAGCCGGGACCGGACGACGGGCGCGGACCGGGCGGTCCAGCGGGCGGTTGAGCGGGGCGGGTCGGGACGGGGTCCGGGGCCGGTCCGCGAGCGGGTTCGCGCGGCAGGTAAGATAGCCGAGGCCCGATCGCGGGCCACCCCTCCCTCCCCAGGAAAAGAGACCCTCGATGTCTGTGCGCTCAGACCTGCGCAACGTGGCGATCGTCGCCCACGTCGACCACGGCAAGACGACCCTCGTGGACGCCATGCTGCGCCAGGCAGGCGCCTTCTCCGCCCACCAGCACGTGGACGACCGCGTGATGGACTCCGGCGACCTGGAGCGCGAGAAGGGGATCACGATCCTCGCGAAGAACACCGCGGTCCGGTACGCCGGTCCGTCGGCCGCGAGCGTCGGCGAGCCCGGCGGGATCACCATCAACGTGATCGACACCCCGGGCCACGCCGACTTCGGCGGCGAGGTCGAGCGCGGCCTGTCGATGGTCGACGGCGTCGTGCTGCTCGTCGACGCGTCGGAGGGCCCGCTGCCCCAGACCCGCTTCGTGCTGCGCAAGGCGCTGGCCGCGAAGCTGCCCGTCATCGTGGTCGTGAACAAGGTCGACCGCCCGGACGCCCGCATCACCGAGGTCGTGGGGGAGACCACCGACCTGCTGCTGGGCCTCGCGAGCGACCTGTCCGACGAGGTGCCCGACCTCGACCTGGACGCCATCCTCGACGTGCCCGTCGTCTACGCGTCCGCGAAGGCCGGCCGTGCGTCGATCGACCAGCCCGGCGACGGCGCGCTGCCCGCCAACGAGGACCTCGAGCCGCTGTTCGCCACGATCCTGGAGAAGATCCCGGCGCCCACGTTCGACGCCGACATGCCGCTCCAGGCGCACGTCACCAACCTCGACGCGTCGCCGTTCCTCGGCCGCCTCGCGCTGCTGCGGATCTTCAACGGGACGCTGCGCAAGGGCCAGACGGTGGCGTGGGCCCGCCACGACGGCACGCTGTCGAGCGTCCGGATCACGGAGCTCCTCGAGACCAAGGCGCTCGACCGGGTGCCCACCGAGTCGGCAGGCCCGGGCGAGATCGTCGCCGTCGCGGGCATCGCGGACATCATGATCGGCGAGACCCTCACCGACGTGGACGACCCGCGCCCGCTGCCGCTGATCACGGTGGACGACCCGGCGATCTCGATGACCGTCGGCATCAACACGTCGCCGCTGGCCGGCAAGGGCGGCAAGGGCCACAAGGTCACCGCGCGCCAGGTCAAGGACCGCCTCGACGCGGAGCTCATCGGCAACGTGTCGCTCAAGGTGCTTCCGACCGAGCGTCCCGACGCGTGGGAGGTGCAGGGCCGCGGCGAGCTGGCGCTGGCGATCCTCGTCGAGCAGATGCGCCGCGAGGGCTTCGAGCTCACCGTCGGCAAGCCGCAGGTCGTCACCAAGCAGATCGACGGCAAGCGGCACGAGCCGATGGAGCGCATGACGATCGACGTGCCCGAGGAGTACCTCGGCGCCGTGACGCAGCTCCTCGCGCAGCGCAAGGGCCGCATGGAGACGATGAGCAACCACGGCACCGGCTGGGTGCGCATGGAGTTCATGGTCCCGGCGCGCGGCCTCATCGGCTTCCGCACGCAGTTCCTCACCGAGACGCGCGGCACCGGCATCGCCGCCTCGATCTCCGAGGGCTTCGAGCCGTGGCACGGTCCGATCGAGTCGCGCAACACGGGCTCCCTCGTGGCCGACCGTGCGGGCAAGGTGACGCCGTTCGCCATGATCAACCTGCAGGAGCGCGGCTCGTTCTTCGTCGACCCCACGCAGGAGGTCTACGAGGGCATGATCGTCGGCGAGAACTCCCGCAACGAGGACATGGACGTCAACATCACCAAGGAGAAGAAGCTGACGAACATGCGGTCCTCGACCGCCGACAACTTCGAGAACCTCATCCCGCCGCGCAAGCTCACGCTGGAGGAGTCCCTCGAGTTCGCGCGCGAGGACGAGTGCGTCGAGGTGACGCCGGAGGTCGTGCGCATCCGCAAGGTCGAGCTCGACGCGACCTCCCGCGCTCGCGCCGTCGCCCGCGCCAAGCGCGCCTGATCGACCGGCGACGCCCGTGGGGCTGCTCGCGGTGCACGCGCACCCGGACGACGAGACGCTCGCGACCGGTGCGCTGATCGCGTCGTGGGCGGCCGCCGGGCGTCCCGTCACGGTCGTGACCTGCACCCGCGGCGAGCGGGGCGAGGTCATCGACACCCCCGCGCACCCCACGGGCCTGGCCCGGCTGGAGGGCGACGGCCCCGCGCTCGCCGCCCACCGCGAGGGGGAGGTGGCCGCGGCCGTCGCCGCGCTCGGTGGCGGTCCGGGCGCCGTCGGGCAGGTGTTCCTCGACGCGGCCGACCTCTCGGACGCACGGCCCACCCGGGGGCCCGAGGCGTCCGGCGACCCCGGCCGTCGTCCCCGGTTCGAGGACTCGGGCATGACGTGGGTCGCCCCGGGGATCGCGGGGCCCGCGGACGACGCGCCGCCGACCGCCTTCGCGCGGGTGCCGCTGGACGACGCCGCGGCGCGGCTCGCGGCGCTGGTGCGCGCCCACCGGCCCGACGTCGTCGCCACCTACGAGACGCGCGGCGGCTACGGACACCCGGACCACGTGCGCACCCACGAGGTCACGACCCGTGCGCTCGCGCTCGCCGCCGACCCCGGTGCTGCCGTGCCCGGGGAGCCGTGGGCGGGTGCCGAGCTCTGGCAGGCGGTCGCCTCCTCCGCGGCGCTGCGGGCAGGGCGCCGCGCCCTCGCCGCCGACCCGGACGCCCGGACTCTCGCGGCCCGGGCGGGCCTCACGTTCCCCGACCCCGACGAGGACCTGCCTCCCCTCGCCGCGCACGACGCGGAGCTCTCGACCGGCGAGGTGCGCACCGTCGACGTCGCACCCGTGCTGGACCGCGTGCTCGAGGCGATGCGGGCGCACGCCACGCAGGTGCAGCACGCCTCGGCGGCCAGGGCGGCGACCGGACTCCTCGGGTGGTACGCGCTGAGCAACGGCGTGCTCGCCCCGGTGCTCGCGCACGAGTCGTACCTGGTGTCCGCGCCGGTAGGCTCGTCGCGATGACCACGCCCGTGCACCCGACGTCGCCCTCCACCGGCTCCGTCCCGGCCCGTCCCGGCCGGTGGTGGCGGTCCGCCGCGCGCGCGGTGCTCGCCCTGGCCCTCGGCGCGGTCGTCGGGGTGCTGGGCACGGTGGCGCACCGCACGCAGTGGCACGACCTGCCGCTCGGCATCGTGCTGGCCCTCGCCATCACTCTCTCGACGGCGGTGCTGTGCCGGGCGTGGGCGGGTCTCGGCCCGCTGCTGGCCGCGGGCGCGGGCTGGGTCGTGGCCGTGCAGGCGCTCTCGGTCGCCGGGCCCGGCGGGGACGTGCTCGTCCCGGCTCAGGCGGTGGGCCTCGTGTGGACCTACGGCGGACTCCTGATGTTCCTCGTCGGCGCGTTCCTGCCGCGCTCCTGGTTCACCGACCGTCGGGGCTGACCGGTCGGGTGTGACCGTCCCGTGCGCGCCATGGCGGCCACGGTGACGAACGTGTGCGAACCCGAGTCCGAAATGACGCTTTCACCCGAACTGTGGGGCCGTGCGTCGGGGGCTCCCGAGTAGGATCCTGCACGCGGGCCCGCCCCGCGTCACCTGTCCTCCCGGGGCGTCGTCCCCGCACCTCACCCTGACGGAGCCTCTGCATGGGTCACCCGACCGAGCGCGATCCGGAGAGCACCGGGTCCGCACCCGCCGAGCCCGCACGTCCCGGACCCGGCACCGGCCCCGGCACCGGCACCGGCACCGGCACCGGCCCCGGCACCGGACCCGGCACCGAACCCGGCACGGTCTCGGCGGCGGCCCCGGGGAGCGCGCCCGGGTCCACCCCTGTTCCGCCGCGGGAGCCTGGGTCGCCGGAGGCTGGGTCGCCGGAGTCCGAGTCGCCGGAGTCCGAGGTCCCGTACCAGCCCCGGGTGCGCCTGTACGAGCAGCGCATCATCGCCACGGTGCCGGCGCCGTCGACCGGGGCGCCCACCCAGGCGCTGCCGGCCGTGTCCACGACGGCTGCCGCGCCGTTCGCCGCCACGGGCGCTCCTGGTGCGCCTGGCGGACCCGCCGGCCCGGCAGGTCCCACGGGCCCAGCGGGTCCGGCTGTTCCGCCTGCCGGCTCCGGGGGTTCCCCGCTCGACGGGCTGGCGGGGGACGGCGCCCCGAGCCGTGCGCCGAAGGTCGCGCTCTGGGCCGGCGTCGGCCTGGTCGTGGTCGCGGGCCTCTACGCCGGGGCGCAGATGGCCGTCGCCGGCACCGTGCCGAAGGGCACGTCGGTCGCCGGCGTCGACATCGGCGGGATGAAGAGCGCCGCGGCGGTGTCCGCGCTGGACGACGGTCTGGGGCCCCGCGCCGCCGAGCCGATCACGGTCCAGGCGGGCGAGGCGACGAGCACCGTCGACCCTGCCGACGCAGGCCTGTCCTTCGACGCGGAGGGGACGGTCGACGGGCTGACCGGTTTCTCGCTCGACCCCACGCGCCTGTGGGAGCACGTCGTCGGCGGCGGCGAGGTGGACCCCGTCGTGGACGTCAGCCGGACGGCACTGACGAAGACGCTCTCCGGCCTGGAGGAGTCCCTGCAGGTGGAGCCCGTGGACGGCACGGTCGGCTTCCGGGCCGGGAAGGCCGTCGCCACGAAGGCCAAGGACGGCTCCAGCGTGCTGGTGGACGAGTCGGTGGATGCCGTGGCCGACGCGTGGCTCGTCACCTCGGGCCCGGTCGACCTGCCGACGAAGACCGTCGCCCCGGCGGTCACCCAGGACGAGACGGACACGGCCCTGGCCGAGGCGAAGCAGGTCGTCAGCGGCCCCGTCGAGGTCGAGGTCGGCGACCAGACCGCCGAGCTCGGACGCAAGACGCTCGGCCAGGTGACGACCTACAAGAACACGGACGGCGCGCTCGTCGCGCGCTTCGACGGCGAGAAGATCGTCTCGGTGGTGGTGGACGAGACCGACGACCTGCTCACGGAGCCGGACGACGCCCACTTCGTGTTCCGCGACGGCAAGCCCGTCGTCGAGGGCGGGGAGCAGGGGACGTCCCTCGACCCCGACGACACCGCGGCGGCCGTCGGGAAGGCCGCGGTCGGCGACGATCGCACCGTGCAGCTCGAGCTGACGGAGCGCGACCCCGAGCGCACCAAGGAGGGGCTGGAGAAGATGGGGGTCAAGGAGGTCGTCTCCCAGTTCGCCACCCCGCTGACGAGCGACACGGTCCGGACCCGGAACCTGATCCGCGGCGCCGAGCTCGTCACCGGCACGCTCGTCGCCCCGGGCGAGACGTTCTCGCTGCTCGACACCCTGTCGCCCGTCTCGGCGGCGAACGGGTACGTGCAGTCCGGCGTCATCAGCAACGGCGTGCACACCGACGCGATCGGCGGCGGGCTGTCGCAGATGGCCACGACCACCTACAACGCGGCCTACTTCGCCGGGTACGACGACGCGGGCCACCAGCCCCACAGCTACTGGTTCGACCGGTACCCGGCGGGGCGCGAGGCGACCATCTACGTGGGCGCCATCGACATGAAGTTCACCAACGACACGCCGTACGGCGCCGTCATGCAGTCGTGGGTCTCGGGCGGCGAGGTGCACGTGGCGATCTGGTCCACCCCGTACTACGACGTCACGACGAGGGCCGGCGACAAGCACAACATCGTGCCCGCCACCGCCGTGCACAGCTCGGGCGCGTCGTGCGAGAGCTACCCCGGCGGGAGCGACGGCTTCACGATCACGAACTACCGCCAGGTGTTCCGCGACGGCAAGCAGGTCAAGGACGAGTCGAAGACCTGGACCTACAAGCCCGACAACCCGGTCGTGTGCGACCAGCCGAAGGCCGACCGGGACGACGAGCGGCAGGCGAAGGACGACACCGGCGGCAGCGGCACCGACGGCGGCGACGACGGCAAGACCGAGGAGGACTGATGCTCGGACGCTCGGAACGCGAGTCCCCGGCGCACGCCGCGCAGGCGGCGCACGACGCGGGGTGGTCGGGGGTCGCCGCGGGGTCGGTGGTGGTCACGGCCGTGGCGGACGAGTCGCTCGAGCTGCTCGACCTGGGGACGACGTCGGACACGCTCGCCACGGTGGCGACGATCGACGACCTCGCCGCGGTCGTGCACCTGGGCCACCCGGAGCAGCCGTCGCCCGCGCTCGAGGAGGCGATCCTGGCGGGTGACCCGTCGCTGATCGTCACGGCGGCCGTCGCCGTCGCGCCGCAGTGGGTGTGGGTCGCCCCGGCGGGCGCGTCGGGCGGCCAGGTCGTCATCGACGAGGCCGGGATGCGGGACTGCCAGGACCTGCTGCGCGGCATGGGCGTGAGCCCGCGGCTCGTGCCGACCCGGACGTCCGTCGACGAGCGGGTCGCGCTCGCCGGCCAGGCGGGCTCGATCGTCGTCGAGCGGTCGCGCGTCCCGGCAGGGTGGGCGGAGGTGCCGGGCAGCGAGCGGCTCGCCGGCCGCCGTCCGGTCTGGTACGGACTGCTGGAGGCGCGCGCCGCGTGGCCGCGCTTCGACGTGCCGGCCCAGGTCTGGCTCGCCGTGGGGCCGTCGGACGACCACCGCGGGTCGCTGCAGGACACCCTGGCCGTGCTCTCGGCCGCGGGGGTCGACCTGCAGCACCTGCGCAGCCACCCGTCGACCCACGGGCCGCACGTCTTCTTCACCTCCTTCCGCTGCCCGTCGGTCGCCGTGCTCGACGGCCTCGTCGCCGAGCTGGACGCCCGCGGCGTCGCGCACCGCACGCTCGCGGTCCTGCCCGGTGAGGGCTTCGTGCCGGGACCGGTGCCGCTCGCGCCGCGCTGGGCAGAGGGCGGGCAGGCCGGGGCATGACGGTCGCGTACCTCGGGCCGGAGGGCACGTTCACCCACGAGGCGGCGCGCCGCTGGACCGGGCGGCCGGGCAGGTCGGGAAGGTCGGGCAGCTCGGGCACAATGGCGGGCCAGGAGCCGCTGTCCACGGTCCGCGAGGTGCACGACGCGGTCGCGTCGGGCGCCGCCGACCGCGGGGTCGTCGCGATCGAGAGCTCGGTCGAGGGGTACGTGGTGCCGTCGCTCGACGCGCTCCTGGGCAGCCCTGACGTGGTGGCGGTCGACGAGGTCGTGCTGGACGTGTCGTTCGACGCCTTCGTCCGCCCCGGGCGGTCCGGCGGCCCCGGCCTGCGCGAGGCCACCGCCCACCCGCACGGTCTGGCGCAGTGCAGCCGGTTCGTCGCCGAGCGTGGCCTGCTGCCCGTGCCGGCGTCCTCCAACGCGGCGGCGTGCCGTGACCTGGGCGACCACCAGGTCGCGTTCGGCCCCCGCCTGTGCGGTGAGCTGTACGGCCTGGAGACCCTCGCGACGGGCGTGGAGGACTTCGCCGGCGCCCGGACACGCTTCCTCGTCCTGTGCCGCCGCGACGCGGCCGACGAGGCGTGGGCGCCGGTCCGCGCCGCCGGCCCGGGCACGTGGCGCACGATGCTGGCGATGACGCCGGTCGTCACGGGTCCCGGCGTGCTCGCGCGGGTCACGGGCGAGTTCGCGGCGCGCGGCGTCAACATGACGAGCCTCGTGGAACGTCCGCTGAAGGTGCGCGAGAGCCAGTACGTCTTCGTCGTGACGCTCGACGGCGCACCCTGGGAGCCGCGCGTGCGGGACCTGTTCGCCGCCCTTCTCGGCGCGGGCGACTCGCTCAAGGTGCTGGGCGCCTTCCCGGTGTCGCCCGGCGGCCCGGGCCTGGACGGTGTGCTGCCCGACCACGCGCCGACCGGCAGCGTGCGGCAGCAGGACGCGGCGGCGACCCTCGCGCAGGGGCTGCTGTGGTGACCTCGCACGGCCCCGGCCCCGGTCCCGGCCCCGGCTCGCGCTCTCGCGGCACGGGCACCGTGGGGGTCGTCGGGCTGGGCCTGGTCGGAGGGTCGCTGACCAGGCTGCTGGCGGCGCGCGGCGTCGACGTCGTCGCCACCGACCTGGACCCCGGCACCCGCGCCGACGCGCGGGCGGTGGGGCTGCGCGTCGAGGACGACCTCGCCCGGCTGTGCGCGGCGGGTCCCGAGATGGTGGTGCTGGCCGTGCCGCTGCGGGCCGTGCGGGCGACGGCGGCGGAGCTCGCGCCGCTCCTGGGCGACGGCGGTGCGACCCTCACCGACGTCGGCAGCGTCAAGGGGCCGGTGCGCGCCGCGGTACGGGCCGCGGGCCTGGGCGACCGGTACGTGGGTGCGCACCCGATGGCCGGCACCGAGCACAGCGGGTTCGGCGCGTCGGACGCGGCCCTCCTCGACGGCGCGCCCTGGGCCGTGACGGTCGCCGACCCCGGCGCGGCCGCGCCGGACGAGCCGACCCGTCTGGCCCAGGTGCTCCGCCTGGTGACCGGGCCGCTGGCGGGCACGGCGGCCGTGGTCACCGACGACCGGCACGACGAGGCGGCCGCCCTGGTCAGCCACGTGCCGCACGTCGTGGCCACGCAGCTGCTCAACGCCGTGGCGGGCGCGCCCGTGCGCGACCTCGCGCTCGGCCTGGCGGCCGGCAGCTTCCGCGACGGCACCCGGGTGGCGCTCACCGATCCTGCCCGCACGGAGGCGATGGTCACGGAGAACGCCGCCTGGGTGGCGCCCGCCCTGCGCAAGGTGGTGCGCGACCTCGAGGTGGTCATCGGCGCGCTGGAGACGAACGGCTCGCTGCACGACGTCTTCCACGCCGCCGACGAGGTGCGGGAGCGGCGCTCGGCCCGCGGTCCGCGGCCCGACGGCGCGGCGGAGAGCCTGGCGGTCGGGACGGGCTGGCGCGCCGAGCTGGTCGACGCCCTCGTCGCGCGCTGCACGGCGGGTGCCGTCGTCACCGGCGTCGACGACGACGCGGTGCACGTGCGCGTGCCGCGGCAGGCCTCCTCCGAGCGGGGGTGACGGCGGGCGTCAGGCCTGCTCGGGGCGACCCCGGCGCGGTCGGCGCGGCGGGACCGGCTTCACCGCCTCGACCTCGGCGGCGGGGACGGCCACCTCGGGGAGGCCGGGGGAGCGGTCGGCCCGCACCCGGAGCCCGTCCTCGGACACGGCCGTGAGGACGCCGACGACGTCGGTCCAGCGGGCGCCGGCGGCGGCGGCCTCCGACGGCGTCAGGCGGCGTCGTACGACGACGCGCGCGCCCACGGGGAGCCGGGTCCAGGGGGGACCGGCGGGGGGCGGTACGGCAGGTGGGACGGCTGACGGCGAAGGCACCACGTCAGCGATACTAGAGTTGGCCGCGCGGGCAGCGCCCGCGCCGGTATCGCCGAAGAAGCATCGAGCACCGCAGACCGCCCCGGCGGGACGCGGCCCCTCGTCACCTGGAAGGTAGCCCGCAGTGACCTACGTGATCGCTCAGCCGTGCGTCGACGTCAAGGACAAGGCGTGCATCGAGGAGTGTCCCGTGGACTGCATCTACGAGGGCTCGCGGTCGCTCTACATCCACCCGGACGAGTGCGTCGACTGCGGTGCGTGCGAGCCGGTGTGCCCGGTGGAGGCCATCTACTACGAGGACGACGTCCCCGAGCAGTGGAAGGACTACTACCGCGCGAACGTCGAGTTCTTCGACGACCTGGGCTCGCCCGGCGGCGCCGCGAAGATGGGGCTCATCGAGAAGGACGACCCCATGATCGCCGCCCTGCCGCCCCAGGCCTGATGGGCTTCGCGGACCTCGGTTCCCTGCCCTACCCCTGGGACACGCTGGGGGACGTGCGGGCCACCGCCCGCGCCCACCCCGGCGGTGTCGTCGACCTCTCGATCGGCACGCCCGTCGACCCGACCCCGGCCGTGGTCCGCGACGCCCTCGCCGCGGCGTCCGACTCGCACGGCTACCCGCAGACGCACGGCACGCCCGCGCTGCGCGACGCCGTCGCAGGCTGGTTCGCCCGGCGCCGGGGCGTCCCCGACGTCGACCCGGCTGCCGTGCTGCCGACCGTCGGCTCGAAGGAGCTCGTCGGCCTGCTCCCGTCGCTGCTGCGGCTCGGGCCGGGCGACGTGGTCGTGCACCCCGCGGTCGCGTACCCGACGTACGACGTGGGGGCGCGCCTGGCCGGCGCGACGCCGCTGGCCACCGACGACGTCGACGCCTGGGCGGGACGCGACGACGTGCGCCTGGTGTGGGTCAACTCACCCGGCAACCCGACGGGCGAGGTCTCCGACGTCGCGCACCTGCGCCGCGTCGTGGAGGCGGCGCGGGCCATCGGCGCCGTCGTCGTGAGCGACGAGTGCTACGCCGAGCTGCCGTGGGGCGACGCCTGGGTGGGCGAGGACGGGGTCTCGCGCGTGCCCAGCCTGCTCGACCCCCGCGTCACGGGCGGCAGCCACGAGGGCCTCCTGGTGGCGTACTCGCTGTCGAAGCAGTCCAACGTGGCCGGGTACCGCGCGGCGTTCGTGGCGGGCGACCCGGCCCTGGTCGACCGGCTCCTCGCCACCCGCAAGCACCTCGGCATGATCGTGCCGGGCCCGGTCCAGGCGGCGATGGCGGCCGCGCTGGGTGACGACGCGCACGTGCTCGCGCAGCGCGAGGTCTACCGCCGCCGGCGGACGGCCCTGCGCGGAGCCCTCGAGACGGCCGGCTTCGTCGTGGACGGGTCCGAGGCGGGGCTGTACCTCTGGGCCCGCCCCGCCGGGCGCGCCGGGACGGGCGACCGCACGGGGCCGCAGGTGGGCGCCTCGTCGCGCGACCTCGCGGCCTGGTTCGCGCGCCGCGGGATCCTCGTCGGCCCCGGGGAGTTCTACGGCTCGGCGGGCGAGCGGCACGTCCGCGTCGCGCTCACCGCTCCGGACGATTCCGTGGCCGATGCTGTGGTCCGCATCACATCTGCGTGACTGCGCGATGAGCAGGGGATTGGAACACCTTGGTATTCGGGGGTAGGTTCGACCGCAGGCCGCGGTAGCCCTGGAGGACTCACGCGGTCGGCGTGCCCCGGGCCGCCCCCGTCCCAGAGTCACGAGTCACGCGCTCACCGCCCCCGTCGTCGGGAGCCGTGGAGCCCGTCACGGAAGGAAGACATGACGTCCACCACGCCTGCCGCAGGCACCTCGGGCGACACCGCCACGGTCGAGCTCGTCGTCGACGGCACCGCCCGGCAGCTGCCCGTCGTCCCCGCCACGGAGGGCAACGACGGCATCGTCGTGTCGTCCCTGCTCAAGGACACGGGCCTGGTCACGGTCGACCCCGGCTTCACCAACACCGCGTCGTGCGAGTCGGCGATCACGTACATCGACGGCGACCAGGGCATCCTGCGCTACCGCGGGTACCCGATCGAGCAGCTCGCCGACTCGTCCACCTTCCTCGAGGTGGCCTACCTGCTCATCCACGGCGAGCTGCCGTCGGCCACCGAGCTCTCGGCGTTCGAGGAGCGGGTCAACCGTCACACGCTGGTCCCCGAGGGCTTCCGGGCGTTCCTGTCGTCGTTCCCGCGCGGCGGGCACCCGATGTCGATCCTCGCGTCGGCGGTGAACGCGCTCCCGACGTACTACCCGGAGTCGCTGGACCCGCACGACCCGGAGGCTGTCGAGCTCGCCACGGTCCTCATCCTCGCGAAGATCCGCACCATCACCTCGTACCTGCACCGCGCCACGCGCGACGAGCCGCTCATGTACCCGGACTACGCCCGGGGCTACGTGGACGACTTCCTGCGCATGACGTTCTCGCGGCCCTACGAGCAGTGGGAGTCCGACCCGGTGCTCGTGTCCGCCATGGACAAGCTCCTCATCCTGCACGCCGACCACGAGCAGAACTGCTCGACGTCGACCGTGCGCATCGTCGGCTCGTCGAACGCGACCCTGTACGCGTCCGTCGCCGCCGGCATCAACGCCCTCTCCGGCCCGTCGCACGGCGGCGCCAACGAGGCCGTCCTCACGATGCTCGAGAGCATCCGCAGCGGCGACGACTCCGTCGAGACCTTCATGAAGAAGGTCAAGAACAAGGAGGACGGCGTCCGCCTCATGGGCTTCGGGCACCGCGTCTACAAGAGCTACGACCCGCGCGCCGCGATCGTCAAGAAGCACGCGGACGCCGTGCTCGACCAGCTCGGCGCCAAGGACGAGCTGCTCGACATCGCCCGCGGGCTCGAGGAGATCGCCCTGTCGGACGACTACTTCGTCCAGCGCAAGCTCTACCCGAACGTGGACTTCTACACCGGCCTCATCTACAAGGCCATGGGCTTCTCGCCCGCCATGTTCACGCCGCTGTTCGCCCTGGGCCGCATGCCTGGCTGGATCGCCCAGTGGCGCGAGATGATGCACGACCCGCAGACGAAGATCGGCCGCCCGCGGCAGGTCTACACCGGCCCGACCGAGCGCGACTACGTGGCGCTCGAGCAGCGCTGAGCGCACGGCCGCACCGCTGACCGAGACCGTCAGCCCGCCGCCAGGTCGATCGTGACCTGGCCGTCGGGCTGGCGGTCTTCGTCGTCCGCACGGGACCACTCCCCGTCGGCGCGCGACCAGACCTGGCCGCCGGCGCGGACCTCCTCGGCGCCGGTGACCGAGGCCGTCGCGACCGCCCAGTGGGCGACGGCCCACGTCGCGAGGTCGCTCTCGAGCGGGAGGGTCGTCGCGTCGACGCGCACGGAGCTCTGGTCGTCGCCGGCGGCGCGCAGGGCGTCGCCCGGCAGCCCGAGGTCGCGCGCGGCCCGCTCCGCGAGGACGTCCCGCGCGGCGGCACCGACCGGCGCGTCGCCCTCGTCGACCGCGTGGAGCGTGCAGGTCACGGCGCCGGGGGAGTGCCCGGTCAGGGCGGACGCCCACGCCCGCGAGCGTGTCTCGTGCTGGGCGTACGCCTGCGGGAAGCCGGAGCGCTGCACGGCCTGCGCCGCGTCCGTGACCTCCATGTCCTGGTAGCCCTCGACCTTCACCAGGCCGTCGTAGAACTTCCCCGTCGAGTAGACCGGGTCCATGATCTGGTCGACCGTGCCCCAGCCCTGGGACGGGCGCTGCTGGAAGATGCCGACGGAGTCCCGGTCGCCGTAGTCGATGTTGACGAGCCGCGACTCCTGGAGGGCGGTCGCGAGAGCGATCGTCGCGGCCCTGCCGGGCAGGTCGCGCCGCACGGACGTGCCGACGATCAGCGCCGCGTTCTCCGCCTGGGTGGTGGACAGGTACCAGGACGTGCCGTCGAGCTCGGCCGCGCAGCGCTCGGGCGCGGGCGGGTCGGTCCGGCCGAGGAACCACACGACGCCCGCCGTCGCGCCGACCCCGACGACGAGGACGGCGGCGACGGCGGCGCCGGTCGCCCGCCGCGCCCGGCGTCGTCGGGTCCCGCCCACCGTCAGTTCGCGTGCAGCGCGGCGTTGAGCTCGATGCCCACCCCGCCGCGTTCCAGCACCTCGACCGTGCCGGTGCGCGAGTTGCGGCGGAAGAGCAGGTTGTCGCGCCCGGCGAGGTCGCGCGCCTTCACGACGAGCGGGTCGCCGTCGGCACCCATCTCCCCGAGCACGGTCACCTTCGTCCCGGCGGTGAGGTACAGCCCGGCCTCGACCACGCAGTCGTCGCCGAGCGGGATGCCGAGGCCCGCGTTGGCCCCCAGCAGGGAGCGCTCACCCACGCGGATGACCTCCTTGCCGCCCCCGGACAACGTGCCCATGATCGACGCGCCGCCCCCGACGTCGGACCCGTCGCCCACGACCACCCCGGCGGAGATCCGGCCCTCGACCATGGACGCGCCGAGCGTGCCCGCGTTGAAGTTGACGAAGCCCTCGTGCATGACCGTGGTGCCCGCGGCGAGGTGCGCCCCGAGCCGCACGCGGTCCGCGTCGGCGATCCGCACGCCCGCAGGGACGACGTAGTCGACCATGCGCGGGAACTTGTCGATGCCGAGCACCGTGACCGCGCGGCCGGTGTCGGCGCGCAGCCGCAGGCGCGTGGCCTCGAAGCCCTCCACGGCGCACGGGCCGTGCGACGTCCACACCACGTTGGTCAGCACGCCGAACAGGCCGTCGAGGTTCACGCCGTGCGGCTGGACGAGCCGGTGCGACAGCAGGTGGAGGCGCAGGTAGGCGTCGGCGGTGTCCTGCGGGGCGGCGTCCAGGTCGATGACCGTGCGCACCACCACGACGTCCACCCGGCGGGCGTCGTCGCGCTCGGTGAGGGCGTCGAGCTCCACCGGGATGTCGACGTCGGACTCCGGCGGGGCGCCGAGCACGGGCGCGGGGTACCAGACGTCGAGCGTCGTGCCGTCGTCGGCGACCGTGGCGAGTCCGAGGCCCCAGGCAGGGCGGGAGGAGGCAGGCGTCGTCATGCGACCAGCCTAGTCGGCGGGTCTGCCACGATGGTGCGCGTGACCACGGACCGTACCGCCGCCCCCGCCGACGACCGCGCCCCGCAGCCCGCCCCGCAGCCCGCCGTGCGGCTCGGCACGCTGCTCGACCCCGCGACCGTCGCGTCGTCCGACCTCGTGGACCTCCTCGCCGCCGTGTGCGACGTGCCCTCGGTCTCGGGCGACGAGACCGCGCTCGCCGACGCCGTGGAGCACGTGCTGCGCGCCCAGCCGCACCTGGACGTGCTCCGCGACGGCGACGCCCTCGTGGCGCGCACGCACCTCGGCCGCGAGCGGCGCGTGGTGATCGCCGGGCACCTCGACACCGTGCCCCTCACGGAGCCGGCCAACCTGCCGACCCGGCTCGAGACCGCCCCCGACGGGACCGTCGAGCTGTGGGGCCGAGGCACCGTGGACATGAAGGGCGGGGTGGCGATCGCCCTCGCCCTCGCCGTCGAGCTGGGGCGGCCGGGCACGGAGCCCGTGCACGACGTCACCTACGTCTTCTACGACCACGAGGAGGTCGAGGCGTCCCTCAGCGGGCTCGGGCGCCTCGTGCGGAACCACCCCGAGGCGCTCGCGGGGGACTTCGCCATCCTGGGGGAGTCCAGCAACAACGGCATCGAGGGCGGCTGCAACGGGACGCTGCGCGTCGAGGTGCGCACCCACGGCGTGGCCGCGCACTCCGCCCGGGCGTGGGCGGGGGTCAACGCCATCCACGCGGCGGCCCCGGTGCTCGCCCGCCTCGCCGCCTACGAGGCCCGGGAGGTCGAGGTCGACGGGCTGCTGTACCGCGAGAGCCTGGGTGCGGTGGGCATCCGCGGCGGCATCGCGGGCAACGTCGTGCCCGACGCCTGCACCGTGACGGTCAACTACCGCTTCGCGCCCTCGCGGAGCGTCGCGGAGGCGGAGGCCCACCTGCGGGAGCTCTTCGAGGGGTTCGAGGTCGTCGTCACCGACGCCGCACCGGGCGCGCGCCCCGGCCTGGACGCCCCCCTCGCGGCGGACTTCGCGGCCGCCGTCCAGGGCGCCACGGGGACCGAGCCGCGGCCCAAGTACGGGTGGACGGACGTCGCGAGGTTCGCCGAGCTCGGGATCCCCGCGGTGAACTTCGGCCCGGGCGACCCGGTGCTGGCGCACAAGGACGACGAGCGGCTGCCGGTCGCGCGGCTCGCCGCCGGGCGCGACGCCCTGCGCGCGTGGCTGCTGGGCGCCTAGTCTCGAGGCATGACGCGAGCGACGACCTCTCCCGGCGGCCAGGGCACCGGCCGCGGCGACGACGGGGTGCCCGAGCAGGGCAGCGGCTACCGCAAGGGGCCCGTGCTCCTGCGTGGCACGCAGATCCCCGCCCAGACCACCGACCAGCGACTCCTCTCCGGCGGGGGCGACCCCGACTGGGTGCACTCCGACCCCTGGCGCGTGATGCGCATCCAGTCGGAGTTCGTCGAGGGCTTCGGCGCCCTCGCCGAGGTGGGGCCGGCCGTGTCGGTGTTCGGCTCCGCCCGCACGTCGCGGGAGCACCCCGACTACGCGCAGGCCGTCGAGGTCGGCAGGCTGCTCGCCGAGGCGGGGTACGCCGTGATCACCGGTGGCGGCCCGGGCATCATGGAGGCCGCCAACGCGGGCGCCCAGAAGGCGGGCGGCACCTCGATCGGGCTCGGCATCGAGCTCCCGTTCGAGCAGGGCATGAACGAGCACGTGAACCTCGGCGTCAACTTCCGCTACTTCTTCGCCCGCAAGACGATGTTCGTGAAGTACGCCCAGGGCTTCATCGTGCTGCCCGGCGGGTTCGGCACGTTCGACGAGCTCTTCGAGGCGCTGACGCTGGTCCAGACGCACAAGGTCACCGAGTTCCCGCTCGTCCTCGTCGGCTCCGACTACTGGGGCGGCCTCCTGGAGTGGGTGCGCACCGCGGTCAAGGACCGGGGCATGGTCGGCGCGGCCGACGTCGACCTCATGCACCTCACCGACTCGCCCGCGGAGGCCGTCGAGTACGTCGTGGAGCGGGGCCGCGCCCTCGCCGCGTCGGAGCGCCGGTCGGTGGAGGACCTCGTCGAGGACCAGCAGGACGCGGCGTCGTCCGACGCTTCGTGAGCGAGGCGCCGGCGGGGGTCCCCGCGGCGGGCACCTCGCTGGTGCTGCGCGGACGCGAGGTCGGCCGCGGCGCGGACGGGGCGCTGCGGCCCGTGGTGATGGCGATCGTCAACCGCACCACGGACTCGTTCTACGCCCCGGCGCGCCAGCCCGACGAGGGGGCGGCGCTCGCCGCTGCGCACCAGGCGTGGGAGGACGGCGCGCAGATCCTCGACGTCGGCGGGGTCCGCGCCGGCGTCGGCCCAGAGGTCGACGAGGCGGAGGAGATCGCCCGCGTCGTCCCGTTCGTCGCGCGGCTGCGCGAGCAGGTGCCCGACCTGCTCGTGTCGGTCGACACGTGGCGCGCCGCCGTCGCCCGGGAGGTCGTGGCGGCGGGCGCGGACCTGGTCAACGACACCTGGGCAGGGCACGACCCGGCGCTCGTCGAGGTGGCGGGGGCGGCCGGTGTCGGCGTCGTCTGCTCGCACACCGGGGGCGCGGTGCCGCGCACCGACCCCTACCGCGTCGAGTACCCGCCGGACGCGCGGGCCGGCGGCGACCCCCGCGACGGGGTCCTCGACGACGTCGTCGCGACGCTGCGGGAGGCGGCCGCGCGAGCGGTCGCGTGCGGCGTGCCGCCGCGCTCGGTCCTGGTGGACCCGACGCACGACTTCGGCAAGAACACCTGGCACTCGCTGCACCTCCTGCGTCGCACGGAGGCGCTCGCCGGCCTGGGCTACCCCCTGCTCATGGCTCTCAGCCGCAAGGACTTCGTCGGGGAGACCCTGGGGCTCGGCCCGGACGAACGGCTGGAGGGCACGCTCGCCGCCACCGCCCTCGCCGCGTGGATGGGTGCGAGCGTCTTCCGCACCCACGACGTCGTCGCCACCCGCCGCGTGCTCGACCTGGTCGCCGTCGTGCGCGACGACGCGCCGCCGTACGCGGTGCTGCGTGGGCTGGCCTGACGGCCGACGGTCTCGCCAGTCGACCGCAGGCGTCCGGGGTGTGGAAGTCAGGGGCAGGTTCTGAACTAGAATGGTGGGGCGCGCCTCGGCCCGCCCCCGTCGACCGGCGGGCAGCGGGCAGGGGTAAGGCCGAGGAACCGGACAACGGAATGGAGAGCCACAGATGGCTGCGATGAAGCCGCGGACGGGCGACGGGCCGCTGGAGGTCACCAAGGAAGGACGCGGCATCGTCATGCGGGTCCCGCTCGAGGGGGGCGGCCGTCTGGTCGTGGAGCTGAACGCCACCGAGGCGACCGAGCTGGGCGAGGCGCTCCGGGCCGTCGTCGGCTGACGACGTCGGACGCGACAGACGCGACGAGCGCGAGGCAGGTGCCTCGCGCTCGTCTCTTTTTGTCTCCGGGTCAGTGCAGGTCAGCGCCGCACGGCCAGCAGCAGCCCGTCCCCGGACGGCGCCAGGGCGGAGAGCACCCGGTCGTCGGCACGCAGGGAGCGGCCGACCTCGCGCACGACGGTCGTCACCTCGTCCCGGCGCGCGGGGTCGGGCACGCGCCCCCCGTGCAGGGCGCCGTCGACCGCCAGCACGCCGCCCGGGCGCAGCAGCCGCAGCCCGGCCTCGACGTACTCGGGGTAGGAGTGGGGCTCGGCCCCCACCAGCACGAGGTCGTACGCCCCGTCGGTGAGCCGGGGCAGGACCTCGGCCGGGCGGCCCGGGATCGTCCGGGTGCGGGCCGGCCGGATCCCCGCCTCGGCGAACGCCCGCTTCGCGGCCCGCTGGTGCTCCAGCTCGGCGTCGATGGTCGTCAGCACGCCGTCCGCCGGCATGCCGCGCAGCAGCCAGAGCGCGGCGACGCCCGTGCCGGTGCCCACCTCGACCACGGCCCGGGCGCCGAGCGACGCGGCCACGACCTGCAGGAGGGCGCCCGTGCCGGGCGAGGCGGCGTGGCAGCCCAGCTCGGCCGCACGCTCCCGCGCGCGCAGCAGCACGTCGTCCTCGGGGACGAACGCCTCGCTGTAGGCCCAGGCTGCGGTGCGCCCGCTGCGGGCGTCGACGTCGGTGCTGATGGCGGGTCCTCCACGGCGGGGGTCGCCGACGGTGGCCGGCGCGGGTGATGCTGCCGTGATCGTACGCGGGAACGTCGCGGCGTGCCCGGACGTTGCCGTGGGACGATGGTGATGATGACGACCGACCCCGCTCCCGTGCAGGACGTGCCCGAGGCCCCCGCCGAGGCGGCCCTCGGCGTGCCCGAGGACGCCGCGTGGACGCCCCCCTCGTGGGACGCGATCGTGCGCGAGCACTCGGCGCGCGTCTACCGCCTGGCCTACCGCCTGAGCGGCAACCGGCAGGACGCCGAGGACCTCACCCAGGAGACGTTCCTGCGCGTCTTCCGGTCGCTGTCCAGCTACACGCCGGGCACCTTCGAGGGCTGGCTGCACCGCATCACGACCAACCTCTTCCTCGACCAGGTGCGGCGCCGCAAGCGCATCCGCATGGAGGCCATGGGTGACGACGCGGCCCGGGTCGCGGCGCCGGAGGACCACGGCCGGCCCGAGCGCGGGTTCGAGCACGCGAACCTCGACCACGACGTGCAGGCGGCCCTCGACGCGCTGCGGCCCGAGTACCGTGCGGCCGTCGTCCTGTGCGACATCGAGGGCCTGAGCTACGAGGAGATCGCCGTCACGCTGGGGATCAAGCTCGGCACGGTCCGCTCGCGCATCCACCGGGCCCGCGCGCAGCTCCGCGACGCGCTGGAGCACCGTCGCGCGGAGGTGACGCGGGACGCGGGCGGCGGGGCGGCCTCGTGACGGGCTACGCCGGGGGCGGGCACCTCGGACCGTGGGTGAGCGACCTCGCCGACGGCCAGCTCGACGCCGCGTCCACCGAGAGGGCGCTCGTGCACGTGACCGGCTGCGCGCGGTGCGCCGCCGAGCTCGACGCCGCCCGTGCCGCGCACCGCGCCCTCGCGGGCGCCTGCGACGTCGCGCCCGACCCTGCGCTCACCGACCGCCTCCTCGCGCTGTCCGCCTCGATCCCGTCGACGGCGGGCGACCCGCTGCGCGACCGGCGGTCGTCGACCGGCTGGGAGCGGCCCGCCGCCTGGGCGCCCACGCTCTCCGGCGACCTCGGCGCCCGGCGCCGCCTCCGCACCCGGCGCCTCGTCGCTGCGGGCGCCGGCGGGGTCGGTGTGCTCGGCGTGGCGCTGTTCGTGCTGGGCCAGGCGCCGGTCGTGAGCCCCGACCCGTCGCGCGCCGCGGCGCTCACCCTGCTGGCCGGGGCGGAGGCGGACGGGGACGCCGACGCGGCGGCCGCCGCCGCCAGCACCACGGACGCGCTCGGCTGGCTGCACGAGCACGGGTGGGCCGCGCCCGACGCGCTGCCCGCGGGGTACGCGGTCGACGCGCTGCGCACCGACGGCTGCACGGCCACCGACGGGTCGGCCACCGGGTCGGTGGAGCTGGACCTGTCCGGGCCGGACGGCAACGCCGTCGTGTGCCTGCGCCAGGGTCAGCTGGCCGACCTGGAGACGTCCGCGGGGTCGGGCACGGGCTTCGCCGGGCCGACGGGGGCGCTCGCGGTCGGGGGCCACGACCTGCGCGTGCTGTCGAGCGACCCCTGGCACGTCGCCTGGCAGTCCGGCGACACCGCCGTCGACGTCGCGTCCGACCTGCCCGCCGACGCGCTCGCCGAGCTCGTCGCCGCGTTCCCTGGTTCCGCCGAGGGCGACGACGCCGGCGTGCTGCGCGAGATCTCCCGCGGCTGGACCACGATGACAGGAGCCCTCTGGCGCCGATGACCGAACCGTCCCGCCCCGACGACGACCTGTTCGCCCCGCCCGAGCCGCCGGCGCGCGCCCCCGAGGCCACCCCGCCGGTCGCACGCGTCGCCCCCGCGCTCCCCGCGTCGCCGTTCCCGGCGACCCTGTCGTCCCCGGTCACCTCGGCCGCACCGGCCGAGGCCCCCGGAGCGCCGGGTGAGCCCGCAGCGCGCCCCTCCGCGACCGTCCGCCGGCGTCGTCCGGGCACGGCCGCCGTGGTGGCCCTCGCCCTGCTGACGGGCGCCGTCGGCGGCTTCGCGGGCGCGCGGGTCTCGGACGCGCTCGACGACGGCCGCCCCGCCGACGCGGCGCTGCCCACGTCGGGGACGACCGGATCCGCGACGGGAGCGACCGCGGCGGCGGCACGTCCCGACGGCTCGGTCGCGAAGCTCGCCGCCGAGGTGCTCCCGAGCGTCGTGTCGATCCAGGTGACGGGAGCCGACGGGGTCGCGACCGGGTCCGGGTTCGTGCTGCGCGCTGACGGGTACATCCTCACGAACAACCACGTCGTCGCCGCGGAGGGTGGTGGCGGCGCGACCGTCGTGACGTTCTCCGACGGCCGGGAGCGGGACGCGAAGGTCGTCGGCCGCACGGCGGACTACGACCTCGCCGTGCTCAAGGTGGACGAGGACGGGCTCGACCCGCTCGTGCTCGGGGACTCCGACGAGGTGGTCGTCGGCGACGCCGTGCTCGCCGTGGGCGCCCCGCTCGGCCTGGACTCGACCGTGACCACCGGCATCGTGAGCGCGCTGCACCGCCCGGTGCAGGCGGGGGACGAGACCGGCGGCGCCGCGACCGCGTTCATCGACGCGATCCAGACGGACGCCGCGATCAACCCCGGGAACTCCGGGGGCCCGCTGATCGACGCGGACGGCGAGGTCGTGGGCATCAACTCCGCGATCGCCCAGCCTCCGGGCGCGATGTCGGCGACGGGGAGCATCGGCCTCGGCTTCGCGATCCCGTCGGCCCAGGCCCGGCACACCGCCGAGCAGCTCATCGAGTCCGGGCACGCCACCTACCCGGTGATCGGGGCGCTCCTGGACACCTCGTACACGGGCGAGGGCGTGAAGGTCTCTACCGACCCCCAGCAGGGTCAGGCGGCGGTGACCCCCGACGGGCCCGCGGACCGGGCCGGCATCCGTCCCGGGGACGTGATCCTCTCGGTCGACGGGCGCCCGGTGACGATGAGCGACGCGCTCATCGTCGCCATCCGTGCCCGGCAGCCGGGGGACGCGGTGACCCTGCGCGTCCGCTCCGACGGCGACGAGCGGGACGTGCGCGTCGTGCTCCAGGAGCGGGAGAGCGAGTGACGCTCCGGCCCGCCTGCCGGCGCGACGCCCGGCACCCCGCCGGCGGGCGCTAGGCTGCTCCCGTGTTCGACATCAACGGCGGTGAGCTCCTCATCATCGTGGTGCTCGCCGTCCTGCTCATCGGGCCCGAGCGCCTCCCCGGGTACGCGGCCCAGCTCGCGTCGCTCGTGAAGCGCGGCCGGAGCCTGCTGCGCGACGCGAAGGAACGGGTCGACACGGAGCTGGGGCCGGAGTTCAAGGACGTGGACTGGTCCAAGCTGGACCCCCGGCAGTACGACCCGCGCCGCATCGTGCGCGAGGCCCTGATGGACGACGACGACGACCCGGCCCCCGTCCGGGCGTCCGTCCCGGCCGCGACCGCCGCGGCGGCGCCCGCCGCGGGCGGCTCCGCGACGCCTGCCGCCACGACCACCTCGGAGCAGTCGAGCGTCACCGTGCCCGCGCCGTTCGACGACGAGGCGACCTAGCAGCGACCTAGCAGCGACCTAGGAGCGACCTAGGAGCGACCAGGCCCCGGACCGGTTTCCGGCGGGCCCGGGCGACCTGCCACAATGGACGCCATGCCCGACGTCGCCACCTCATCGTCCCTGGAGCGCGGAGCGTCCGCGCCGGGGCTGCCCCGCATCTTCTCCGGCATGCAGCCGACCGACGGGTCGCTGCACCTCGGGAACTACCTGGGTGCGCTGGCCCAGTGGGTGGCGCTCCAGGAGGGCCACGAGGCGCTGTACTGCGTCGTCGACCTGCACGCCCTGACCGTGAACCCGGACCCGGCGGCGCTGCGCGAGCGCACCCGGCGCACGGCCGCGCAGTACCTCGCCGGCGGCATCGACCCGGAGCGGTCGATCCTGTTCGTGCAGTCGCACGTGGCCGAGCACGCCGAGCTGGCGTGGATCCTGTCCTGCCAGACCGGCTTCGGCGAGGCGGGCCGCATGACCCAGTTCAAGGACAAGTCCGCCAAGCAGGGGTCCGAGGGCACCACCGTCGGGCTGTTCACCTACCCGGTGCTCATGGCCGCGGACATCCTGCTCTACGACACGGCCCTCGTGCCGGTCGGCGAGGACCAGCGCCAGCACCTGGAGCTCACCCGCGACCTGGCGGTGCGGCTGAACACCCGCTTCGGCGAGGGCACCGCCGTCGTCCCCGAGGCGCACATCGTCAAGGCCGTGGCGAAGATCCAGGACCTGCAGGAGCCGACGGCCAAGATGAGCAAGTCGAACGCCGGCGGCAAGGGCGTCGTCTGGCTGCTCGAGGACCCGAAGAAGGCGGTCAAGGCCATCAAGTCGGCCGTCACGGACGCCGACGAGAGCTACGGCGTGCGCTACGACCCGGCCGCCAAGCCCGGCGTCTCCAACCTCCTCACGATCTTCTCGGCCGTCACCGGACGGGGCGTCGACGAGATCGCCGCCGAGTACGACGGCCGTGGCTACGGCTACCTCAAGGTGGACCTGGCCGACGCCGTCGTCGCCTTCCTCGAGCCGTTCCAGGCGCGGGCGCAGACGTACCTGGCGGACCCGGCACAGCTCGACAAGGTGCTGGCCGACGGGGCCGAGCGCGCGCGCGGCATCGCGCGCCCCGTGCTCGACCGGGTCTACGAACGGTTCGGCCTGCTGCCGCGAGGCGCCCGGTGAACCTCCCCGACCGCGGGCCGGCCCAGGTACGGATCGGCGTCGCCATCGCGGTGCCCGAGCCGTACGGCACGCAGCTCCAGGAGGCACGGGCCCGGCTCGGCGACCCCCTGGCGCACGCCATCCCGCCGCACATCACGGTGATCGGCCCCACCGTCGTGGACGAGTCGCTGCTGGACACCGTGTCCGAGCACCTGGAGAAGGTCGCGGAGGAGACGGCCCCGTTCCGCATCCACCTGCGCGGTGCGGGCACGTTCCGTCCGATCTCGCCGGTCGTGTTCGTCGCCCTCGCCGAGGGCATCGCCGAGTGCGAGCAGCTCGAGACCGCCGCGCGGTCGGGCGTGCTGGCGCAGGAGCTGCGGTTCAACTACCACCCGCACGTCACCGTCGCGCACGAGGTGACCGAGGCCGACCTGGACCGCGCCTTCGTCGAGATGGCCGACTTCGACGGCGTGTTCGAGGTCGACCGGCTCTGGCAGTACGAGCACGGCGACGACGGCGTGTGGCGCCCGCAGCGGTCGTTCCGGCTCGCGGGTGGGCCTGCCGCTCCTTGAGGGCAGCCGCTCGGTAGTGTCGCCCTCGTGAACGACCGACTCGAGCGCGTCAGGGAGCGGTCCCTGACCGTCTACGAGTGGTTCAGGAGCCTGCGGCCCGTCCGGTCCTGGTACTGGTACGTCGACCGCCGCGGCGCCCTGTTGTGCGGCGGCATCGCCTACACCGCGATCTTCTCCCTCTTCGCCGCGCTGACCATCGGGTTCACGGTGTTCTCCCGCACCCTCGCCGACCGGCCGGAGCTGCAGGAAGCCGTCTTCAAGCAGATCAACACCTGGCTGCCCGGCCTGATCCGGTCGGACGCGAACCCGGACGGCATCGTCGCGCCCAGCGACCTCCTGCTGCCGTCGGTCATCAACCCGGCCACCATCGTCGCCGCCGTGGTGTTCCTCTGGACGGCGATCGGTTTCATGCGGGCCCTGCGGCGGTCGGTGCGGTCGATGTTCGACCTGCCCGTCGTGGGCGTCAGCCCCGTGCTGTCCAAGATCTGGGAGCTGCTCGGCTTCGTCATCCTCGGCGGGATGATCGTCGCGTCCGCCGCGGCGAGCATCGTCTCGCAGACCGTCAGCCGGCGCGTCGAGGACCTCTTCGGCAGCAGCTTCCTCGTGGCGCAGCTCACCGCCCTGGGGACGGCCGCCGTGGGGGTGGCGCTGGACGCGCTGCTCGTCTACCTCATCGTCCGCGTCGTCGCGCGGGTCCAGCCCCGCAAACGGCGGGACTTCCTGCTGGGCTGCCTCGCGGCCGGGGTGGTCGCGGGCGCGCTGCGCTGGCTCGGCACCTCCGTCGTGGCGGCGGGCGCCTCGAAGAACGCGCTGCTGGCCGCGTTCGCCGGGCTCGTGACCGTGCTGGTGCTGGTCAACTTCGTCGCCCGGGTGCTGCTGCTGGTGTGCGCGTGGGTCTACGACCCGCCGCGGCTGGACGAGATCGCCTACGCGGAGGCGGAGGTCGCCGCGAGGCGGGACGCCGCGGAGATCGACCGCGTCGTGCGGCGCGGGCAGGGCTCCGGAAAGCCGTGGAGCCCCGTCGTACGCGGGGTACGACGGGGCTCCTACGCCTTGCGGGCGTCCAGCGTCAGAACGCGCGGGTGATCATCGCGCGCTTGACCTCCTGGATCGCCTTGGTGACCTCGATGCCGCGCGGGCAGGCCTCGGTGCAGTTGAAGGTCGTGCGGCAGCGCCAGACGCCCTCCTTGTCGTTGAGGATCTCCAGGCGCTGCGTGCCACCCTCGTCGCGGCTGTCGAAGATGAAGCGGTGCGCGTTGACGATGGCGGCGGGGCCGAAGTACTGGCCGTCCGTCCAGAAGACGGGGCACGACGACGTGCACGCGGCGCACAGGATGCACTTGGTGGTGTCGTCGAAGCGGGCGCGGTCCTCGGGGGACTGGATCCGCTCGCGGCTGGGCTCATTCCCCGACGTGATGAGGAACGGCATGATCTCGCGGTAGGACGCGAAGAACGGCTCCATGTCGACCACGAGGTCCTTCACCACGGGCAGCCCCTTGATGGGCTCCACGGTGATCGGCTTGTCGGGGTTGATGTCCTTGAGGAGCGTCTTGCAGGCGAGCCGGTTGCGGCCGTTGATGCGCATGGCGTCGGAACCGCAGACGCCGTGGGCGCAGGAGCGCCGGAAGGTCAGCGACCCGTCCTGCTCCCACTTGATCTTGTGCAGGGCGTCCAGCACGCGGTCGGTGCCGTGCACCTGGACGGTGAAGTCGTCCCAGGTCGACTCCTCGCCGTGCACCGACTCGGGGTTGTACCGCCGGATGCGGAGCGTGACCTCGAAGCTGGGGACGGCGCCGGCCTGGGGCTCGGACGACGGGGCAGCGGGGTTCTCGAGAACAGCAGTCATCAGTACTTCCGCTCCATGGGCTCGTACCGGGTCTGGATGACGGGCTTGGACCCCAGGACGACCTTGTAGTCCCCGAAGTCCTCGACGTGGTCGAAGTAGCCCGGGACGTGGCCGTCGCCGGCGTCGGGGGCCGACGTCGGGCGGCGGTACGCCATCGTGTGCAGCATGTAGTTCGCGTCGTCGCGGGCCGGGAAGTCCTCGCGGTAGTGCCCGCCGCGCGACTCCTTGCGGTTGAGGGCGGCGACGACGGTCACCTCGGCGATGTCCAGCAGGAAGCCGAGCTCGATCGCCTCGAGCAGGTCCGTGTTGAACAGCTTGCCCTTGTCCTGGACGGACACGTTCCGGTACCGCTTCTGGAGGTCGCGGATCGTGGCGAGCGCCTCGTTCAGGGAGTCGCCGGTGCGGAACACCTGGGCGTTCGCGTCCATCGTCTCCTGCAGCGCCTGGCGGACGTCCGCCACGCGCTCGCCGTCGGGACGGTCGCGCATCTCGGCGAGCTGCGCCTCCACGCGGGCGGCCGGGCTCTCGGGGAGCTCGGCGTGCTGCGCGACGGTCTTCGCGTACGCGGCCGCCGAACGGCCGGCGCGCTTGCCGAACACGTTGATGTCCAGCAGCGAGTTGGTGCCGAGACGGTTGGAGCCGTGCACGGAGACGCACGCGACCTCGCCCGCGGCGTAGAGGCCCTTGACCACGTTGTGGCTGTCGCGGAGCACCTCGCCCTGGATGTTGGTCGGCACCCCGCCCATCGCGTAGTGCGCCGTCGGGTACACGGGCACCGGCTCGGTGTACGGCTCGATGCCGAGGTAGGTGCGCGCGAACTCCGTGATGTCCGGGAGCTTCGCGTCGATGTGCGCGGGCTCCAGGTGCGTCAGGTCGAGCAGCACGTAGTCCTTGTTCGGGCCGGCTCCGCGGCCCTCGCGCACCTCGTTGGCCATCGACCGGGCGACGATGTCGCGCGGGGCGAGGTCCTTGATGGTGGGGGCGTAGCGCTCCATGAAGCGCTCGCCGTCCGAGTTGCGCAGGATGCCGCCCTCGCCGCGGGCCGCCTCCGACAGGAGGATGCCGAGGCCCGCCAGGCCTGTCGGGTGGAACTGGAAGAACTCCATGTCCTCCAGCGGCAGCCCCCGGCGGTAGGCCAGGGCCATGCCGTCACCCGTGAGGGTGTGCGCGTTGGACGTCGTCTTGAAGATCTTGCCCGCGCCGCCCGTGGCGAAGATGATCGCCTTCGCCTGGAAGACGTGGATCTCGCCGCTGGCCAGGTCGTAGGCGACGACGCCGGTCGCGTTGACCTCGGCGCCGTCCTCGATCTGCTCCGTGGTGAGGTCGTGGTCCGTCAGGAGGTCGAGGACGTAGAACTCGTTGAAGAACTCCACCTGCTGCTTCACGCAGTTCTGGTAGAGCGTCTGCAGGATCATGTGGCCGGTGCGGTCCGCGGCGTAGCAGGCGCGGCGCACCGCGGCCTGGCCGTGCTCACGGGTGTGCCCGCCGAACCGGCGCTGGTCGATCCGGCCTTCCGGGGTCCGGTTGAAGGGCAGGCCCATCTTCTCCAGGTCGAGGACCGAGTCGATGGCCTCCTTCGCGAGGATCTCCGCGGCGTCCTGGTCGACCAGGTAGTCACCGCCCTTGACGGTGTCGAAGGTGTGCCACTCCCAGTTGTCCTCCTCGACGTTCGCGAGGGCGGCGGCCATGCCGCCCTGGGCGGCGCCGGTGTGGGAGCGGGTGGGGTAGAGCTTCGAGATGACGGCGGTGCGGGCCTCGCCGGAGGCCTCGAGCGCCGCGCGCATGCCGGCGCCGCCTGCGCCGACGATGACGACGTCGTACTGGTGTGTCTGCATCGGGGGAGCCAGTCCTTAGTTCGCGGAACAGATCGACGGCAGGAGGTTCGCCGGCGCGTCCGGCGGGCACGGGTTGAACGTGAAGATCACGAGGGTGCCGAGGATGACGACGATCGTGAACGCCAGGTACAGCAGCGCCTTGAGCACGCCGCGCGTCGAGTCGCGCTGGGCGTAGTCGTTGATGATCGTGCGCACGCCGTTGGTGCCGTGGATCATCGCGAGCCACAGCATCAGCAGGTCCCAGACCTGCCAGAACGGGGAGGACCACTTGCCGCCGACGAAGGCGAAGTCGATCGCGTGCACGCCGTCGCCCACCATGAGGTTGACGAACAGGTGCCCGAAGACGAGGACGAGCAGCACGACGCCCGACGCCCGCATGAACACCCAGCTGTACAGCTCGTAGTTGCCGCGGGTGGTCTTGCGACGCGCGTACGGTGACCGCGGGGCGGCGATCGCGGACGGGGTCTGGGTCTGAGCCATCAGTGCCCACCTCCGAAGACGTTCATCAGGTGCCGCGGCAGGAAGCCGGCCATCGTCACGACGAACAGGCCGACGACGACCCAGAGCATGGCCTTCTGGTACTTCGGGCCCTTGGCCCAGAAGTCGACGAGGATCACGCGGACGCCGTTGAACGCGTGGAAGACGATCGCGGCCACGAGGCCCGCCTCCCCGAGTCCCATGATCGGGGTCTGGTACGTGCCGATGACGGCGTTGTAGGCCTCGGGCGAGACCCGGACGAGCGCCGTGTCCAGGATGTGCACGAGAAGGAAGAAGAAGATGAGCACGCCGGTCACGCGGTGCGCGACCCAGGACCACATGCCTTCACGGCCGCGGTAGAGCGTGCCAGCAGGTGCTGTAGGCACGGGGGGAGCCTCCGTTGGCGGATTCTGTGTGGATTCCGTTCACGGTCACTGTAATGACATCCGGTCGGCTCGTGGCACACCAGGTCCGGCAAACCGGGACGCCCCGGGGCGTTTCGTGACCCATCCCACAGGGTTGACGTCGCCCAGGGCTCCGTCGTCAGCACGCGTCACTATGCTGCGGACATGACTACCCGACCCGTCCCCGGGTTCTTCGCCGTGGTCCCGGCGGGGGGCGCGGGCACCCGCCTGTGGCCCCTGTCCAGGGCAGGCGCCCCCAAGTTCCTGCACGACCTCACGGGTGCCGGCCGCACCCTGCTGCAGGGCACGGTGGACCGGCTGGAGCCGCTGGCCGGCGCCGGCGGGGTGGTGCTCGTCACCGGTGAGCAGCACGTGGACGCGGCGCGCGCGCAGCTGCCCGGGCTCGGCGACGACGCCGTGCTGGCGGAGCCGTCGCCCCGCGACTCCATGGCCGCCATCGGCCTGGCGGCGGCCGTGCTCGAGCGACGGCACGGGGACGTCGTCGTCGGCTCGTTCGCGGCCGACCAGGTCGTGTCCGGCGCGTCGTCCTTCGACGCCGCCGTCCGGGAGGCCGTCGCGGCCGCGCGCGCGGGCTACGTCGCGACGATCGGGATCGCGGCGTCGCGCCCCTCGACAGCGTTCGGCTACGTCCGCAGCGGGGACCCGCTCGGCGTCGACGGCGCGCCCAGCGCCCTGCACGCGCGCGGCTTCACGGAGAAGCCCGACGCCGCGACCGCACGCACCTACGTGGCGTCCGGCGAGTACCGCTGGAACGCCGGGATCTTCGTCGCGCGCTCCTCGGTGCTCCTGGGCCACCTCGCCCGGCTGCGTCCCGCCCTGCACGACGGGCTGCGCACGGTCGCCGAGGCGTGGGACACCCCGCGCCGCGCCGAGGTGGTCGCCGAGGTGTGGCCGGGCCTGGAGAAGATCGCGATCGACCACGCGGTGGCCGAGCCCGTCGCCGCGGAGGGCGGCGTGGCGGTCGTGCCCGGCACGTTCGGCTGGGACGACGTCGGGGACTTCAACTCGCTCGCCGCCCTCCTGCCGTCGGACGACGACGGCGGGTCCAAGGTGCTCGGCGACCCCGGCGACGTGGTGCGCGTGCAGTCGGCCGGCTCGGTGGTCGTGCCCCACGGCGACCGCGTGGTCGCGCTGCTCGGGATCGACGACGTCGTCGTGGTGGACACCCCGGACGCCCTGCTGGTGACGACACGGGCGCGCGCGCAGCAGGTCAAGGACATGGTCGACGCGATGCGCGTGCACGGCCGCGAGGACGTCCTGTGAGCGCCGACGCGGGCCGCCGGCTCGACGAGGTCGTCGCGGCGCTGGAGCAGGAGCTCGTCGAGATCCGTCGTGACGTGCACGCCCACCCGGAGCTGGGGCGCCAGGAGGTGCGCACCACGGCCCTCGTGGCCGACCGGCTCCGCGCCGCCGGGCTTCAGCCGCGGCTGCTCGAGGGCACCGGGCTCCTCTGCGACATCGGCCCCGACCGCACCGCGGACGGGCGCGGCCGCGTGGCCGTGCGCGCGGACATCGACGCGCTGCCGCTCGAGGACTCCTGCGGGCTGCCGTTCCGCTCCGTGGTGGCGGGCGTCGCCCACGCGTGCGGCCACGACGTCCACACGACCGTCGTCCTGGGGGCGGGCCTGGCGCTCGCGGCGCTCCACGACGAGGGCCTGCTCGAGCGTGGTGTCCGCCTCGTGTTCCAGCCGGCCGAGGAGCTGATGCCCGGCGGTGCGCACGACGTCGTCGCCCAGGGCGCGCTCGACGGCGTCGACCGCATCGCGGCGGTGCACTGCGAGCCCAAGCTGGACGTCGGGCAGGTCGGCACCCGCATCGGCCCGATCACCTCGGCCTCGGACAGCGTCACGGTGACCCTGTCGTCGTCGGGCGGCCACACCTCGCGCCCGCACCTCACGGGCGACGTCGTGTACGCCCTCGGGCAGGTCATCACGCAGGTCCCGGCGGTGCTGGGCCGCCGGCTGGACCCGCGCTCGGGGGTGAACCTCACGTGGGGCGCCGTGCACGCGGGCAACGTGCACAACGCGATCCCCGCGACGGGCACGGTGAGCGGCACGCTGCGCTGCCTCGACGTGCGCGCGTGGGAGCGCGCCGGGCAGGTGCTGCACGACGCGGTGGGTCAGGTCGTGGCGCCGTACGAGGTGGACGTCACCGTGCGGCACGCGCGCGGCGTCCCGCCGGTGGACAACGACGCGGCGGTGACCGGTGCGCTCGAGGTGGCCGGCGCGGCCGTGCTCGGGCCCGAGGGCGTGGTGCTCACGGAGCAGTCGCTCGGGGGCGAGGACTTCGCGTGGTACCTCACCAAGGTGCCCGGGGCGATGGCGCGGCTCGGCACCGCCACGCCGGGTGAGCGGCGCTACGACATCCACCAGGGCGACCTCGTCGTGGACGAGCGGGCGATCGCTCTCGGGGCCCGTCTGCTGGGACGTTTCGCGTTGCAGCCCTGAGGCACCGGAAAGTTGCCGGTGCGTTCCGGGGACGTGCCGCGTCGATACCGCTTCGGTAACGACTCCTGCAGGTTCGCCGCTCACGGTTCTCCGGGCGGTCACCGGTGGCTAGGCTCACCTCGGTGACGGGCCGGACGATCCTGGCCCGACGAACGATCGACAGGAGCAACAGGTGAAGAGAGCGATCCAGCTCGCCGCTGTCGCCGGTGTCGCCGCGCTCGCGCTGGCGGCCTGTGCCGAGGCGCCCGAGGAGTCCGGCGGCGGCGACAGCAGCGCCGCCACCGCGGTGGAGGGCTTCAAGCCGTGCATCGTCTCGGACCAGGGTGGGTTCGACGACAAGAGCTTCAACCAGCTGAGCTTCGAGGGCGCGACCGCTGCGGCCGACGAGTTCGGCATGAAGCTCACGTCCGTCCAGTCGCAGTCGGAGAGCGACTTCAAGCCGAACGTCGAGTCGCTCGTCGGGCAGGACTGCAGCCCGATCGTCTCGGTCGGGTTCGCGTTGTCGGCCGCCACGATCGAGTCCGCGAAGGCGAACGCGGAGACCGAGTACGTCATCATCGACGACGCGGCGGACGCGGACTTCGACGGCAAGACGGACGCCCCGAACATCAAGCCGCTGCTCTACGACACCGCGCAGGCCGCGTTCCTGGCCGGCTACCTGTCGGCGGGCTACTCGGAGACGGGCAAGGTCGGCACGTTCGGCGGCCAGCCGTACCCGACCGTGACCATCTTCATGGACGGCTTCAAGCAGGGCGTCGAGTACTACAACGAGACCAAGGACGCCAAGGTCGAGGTCGTCGGCTTCAACGGTGGCGAGGACGGCTCGTTCACGGGCGGCTTCGAGGCCAACGAGACGGCGAAGACCACCGCGCAGAACATCATCGACCAGGGCGTCGACGTGCTGCTGCCGGTCGGTGGCCCGATCTACCAGTCCGCGATCGCCGCGATCCAGGACTCGGGCAAGGACATCGCGCTCATCGGCGTCGACGCCGACCTCTTCGAGTCCGACCCGTCCACGCAGGACTACGTGCTCACGTCGATCCTCAAGAAGATGGACGTGTCCACCAAGGAAGCGGTCGTGGCCGCGGGCAAGGGCGAGTTCGACGCGACGCCCTACGTCGGCACGCTCGAGAACGAGGGCGTGGGCATCGCCCCGCTGCACAGCTTCGAGGACAAGGTCGACCCCGCCCTGATGGACGAGGTCAAGGACCTGCAGCAGAAGATCATCGACGGCGACGTGACGGTCAAGTCCTACCTCTCCGGCCAGGAGTGACCGCCGGTACGACACCACGATGACGCTCGTGCGCGGGCCCGCGGGAACACCCCGGGGG
>NZ_JBHUWC010000024.1:0-32145 GCF_042670225.1 Isoptericola sp. NPDC057191
GAGCACACAGTGCGCCGACCCGGCCGGGTGGGTCTGACCGCTAGAACCAACCGACGATCACTCGGACGCCCAGGACGACGCACGTGGCGAGGCTGAGCAGGACGAGCGCGCCGACCGCGACGGCCACGGCGCACCCGACCCGGGCGCCGACGTCGGGCTTTTCGAAGTCGCCGGTCCGACCGTCGTCCCCCGCGTCCTGGGCCGCCGCCCGCAGTGCGGCCAGGCGAGCTGCGGCAACGGGTCCGAGCGTGTCGTCGTCGCCCGGCCATGCGACCGCGGCGAGGCGGCCCCTCGCGGACCGGAAGGCACGCTCGAACGCGGCGAGCTCTGCAGGGTCCGCGTCCTCGGCGACGAACGACCAGCGCCCGGCCTGCACGAGCTCGCCCTGGGACCGGTAGACGTCCGCCAGCAGCGACCGGACATCGAGCCGGTGCGGGTAGGTGCGTACGAGGCTGCGCAGACGTTGGATCGCCGGGAGGATCCGACCCTGAGCAAGGTCGTCGTCCACCCGCTGCAGCGTGAGGTTGATCGGCACGTCGGAAGTATCCGGGGGGACTCCCTGCCGGCACCAGCCGAGGGATCCGGGCAGACCGGTGTGACGGGACGCTAGGCTGTGGGCGGCCGCGGTCGATCACCGTGGCGGCACGCGTCGCCCCCGCGGCGACGCGCGCGCCTGTAGCTCAGTGGATAGAGCACCGCTCTCCTAAAGCGGGTGTCGGCAGTTCGAGTCTGCCCAGGCGCACTCGGTCGTGCGGGTCCGGTGGCGAATGCGGCCCTAGGCTGACGGCATGCCGCTCTCCGACGTCGAACCGCGCCTGGACTCCGCCGACTCTGCCGAGCAGTTCGTGGCCTACCTCGACTACTACCGCTCCGTCGTGGACCGGAAGCTCGCCGGCATGACCGACGCGCAGCTGCGCACCAGCCTGCTGCCGTCGGGCTGGACGCCGCTGGAGCTGCTGACGCACCTGGTGCACATGGAGCGCCGATGGTTCGTGTGGGGCTTCCTCGCGGAGCAGGTGGATCGCCCCTGGGGTGACAACGCCGACGAGGCGCCGGAGAGCCCGTGGCACGTGCCCGACGGCGTCGGCCGGGAGGAGCTGGTCGAGGCGCTGCACGCGGGTGGCGAGCGGACCCGGCAGATCCTGGCGACGCACGACCTCCGGGAGCGCGGCGCCGTCGGCGGACGGTTCGCGGCCGACGACCCGAAGCACGACGCGCCGCCCACCCTGTTGTGGATCTGCTTCCACGTGCTGCAGGAGTACGCCCGGCACGCAGGGCACCTCGACATCGTGCGCGAGCTGGCCGACGGCGCGACGGGGGAGTAGCCGAACTACCTCGCGGGGGTCTGAACTACCTCGCGGAAGTCCGAACTACCTCGCGCAGGTCTCGACTACTTCGCGGGGGTCTGAACTACCTCGCGGGGGTCTGGACTACCTCGCGGGGTCGTCAGTCGGCCTGGGCGTGCGCGATGTTCGCGAGCTGCCGCCACACCAGGGCGAGGGTCAGGCCGGCGCCGACGAAGCCGAACCACATGGGCGCGGTGAGGCCCCAGTGCTCGGCGAGGACGCCGCCGATCCCGTTGCCCACGACGATGCCGCCGAAGACGCACATCATGTAGACGGACCCGACGCGCCCCTGGAACCGCGTGGGCGTGGCGCGCTGCCGCACCGTGTTGGACACCGTGCCCCACACGAACGCGTAGGCGCCGAAGACGAACAGGACCACCAGGGCCACCCACCCCGTCCGCGTGAGCGCCAGCGCGAGATGGAACAGCACCTCCAGCGACAGGCACACCTTCATCAGCGCGGCCAGGGAGTAGCGCCGCTCCAGCCGCCCGTACGTGAACGTCGCGAGGAGGCCGCCGACCGCGGACGCCGTGGTCAGCAGGCCGTACCCGACCGGCCCCATCTGCAGGTGGTCGAGCGAGTACTTCACGAGGATGCCCCAGGGCGCGGCCCACGTGACGTTGAAGACGAGGATCACCAGGGCGAGGGTGCGGACGGGCGGGTTGGTCCAGATCCAGCGCAGCCCCTCGGCGATGTCGTGCCGCACCCGGCGGCGACCGTCGTCCAGGCGCGCCCCGGCCGGGGGCGGGACCGGCGTGAGCACGACCCTGCGCACCAGCAGCACGGCGAGCAGCACGGTCAGCACCTGGGCCGCGAACGGCCACGCGGCCCCGGCGGCGAACAGCGCGGCGCCCAGCGGCGGCCCGACCAGCTGGTTCGCGGTGAGGAACCCGGCCTGCAGCCGCGAGTTGCCGATGCCGAGATCCGCGGGCCGCACCAGCATCGGCAGCAGCGTCTGGGAGGTGGTGTCCGCGAACACCTCGGCCACGCCCATCAGCAGCATCGCGGCGAGCACGACGGCGATGTTCACGTGACCGGTCACGATGACGACGCACAGCGCGGCCACGACCACCGCGCGCAGCAGGTTGGCGACGATGACGAGGCGGCGGCGGTCGAGCCGGTCGGCGAGCACGCCGGCCCAGAGCCCGAAGATCAGCCAGGGCAGGCGCTGCAGCATCGCGGCGAGGGCGACGAGCATCGCGGACGACGTCTGGGACGCCACGAGCAGCGGCCCGGCCGCGAGAGCGACGCCGTCGCCGATGTTGCTCACCCAGGACGCCGACATCAGCCACCGGAACCCGGTGCCCATGCGCGCGGGGGCCACCGCCTCGACCATCTTTCTCACGGGCGCCCAGCCTAGGTGCCCCAGGCAGGGGTCAGCCCTCAGAACTTCCTCACATGAGTTGCCAGATTCCCCCTCCTCGCTTATTGACGTCGCCCCAGCCGACCGGCACACTCTCGGTGACAGCGCGCATCGCCCGCCCCCTGCGCGGTGCGCGCTGTCCCTTGCCGGGCCGAGCCCGGCCCGACGCCCCTTCGGACCCCCCGCCGAGGGGGCGTCTACGCGATCTCCCGCCGTCGGCCCGTGGCCTGGCCTCCCGCACCGCCTGCCGGCCCGCCCTCCTGCTCCCACGGTTCCTCGGCGCGCCGAGCCCGCGCGAGGGGCCCGCCGTTCTACCGTGCTGGCGTGAGAGCCGCCCGACGATCCACCGCCACGACCGCGGTCGACCCCTCTGCCGGGGCCGCTGCCGCGCCGGCCACGTCCCCGCGGACCGGCCCGGACGAGGGCCGGCCGACGGCCCCCGCGGGCGAAGCCCCCGACACCTCGCCCGGCGGCCGCGACCACCAGGACGACCGGTCGGCCGACGCCGCACCGCACGGTCGGCGCTCGGCGGAGAGCGCGTCGTCCGCGGCGGCAGCGGCCGTCGAGACCGCGACGCGCCGGTGGCGCGCCTCGCTGGTCGACATGGTCGGCGGTTCGTCGCTGTCGGACGTCGGCCTCCTGGGCGAGGCGATCGTCGACCTCTCGAAGGCGCACCCCAACGGGGTCGCGGGTCTCTTCGCCGGACGCCCGACGCGGCTGTCGAACCTGGTGCGCGAGGGCGAGGCGCTCCCCGCCGCCCGCCGGCGCGCCCGGGCCGTCGCGGCCCGCGCCGCGGAGCACGCGTCGCGCTACGGCGTCGCGCCCACCTACCTCGCCATCGGCGTCGCGACCTGGGTGGAGCACGAGGACCAGCCCGAGGTCCCGTTCGGCGGCGGCGGGCCGCAGCGGCACGACGTCGCCGCGCTCGCCCGGGTCGCCTCCGCCGGCAGGACGGCGCCCGGCGTCCCCGCACCGGACGAGGACGACGCGTTCGACGAGCTCGTGCTGGAGGACCTCGGCGACGCCGGAGCGGACGACGCCGTCGACGGCTTCGTGGCGCCGGAGGACGCGGCCGGGTCGGACGCCGACACCGGCGAGGCCCCCGCGCTCACGACGTCGATCCCCGTCGTGTCCATGGCGTCGCGGGACCGGTCCGCCGCGCCGCGCGCCACGCCCTCGGACCCCGACGACGCCCCGCCCGCCGGCCGGGTGGTCCACGCGCCCGTCGTGCTGCGGCCCGTCACGCTGACGCCGCGCGGCGACGGCGGGGCGGACTACGACCTCACGCTGGAGCCCACGGTCGAGATCAACCCCGTCGTGGCCCGCACGCTGCGGGCCCACGGGGCGCTCCTGGACCCGGCGGCGCTCGCGCGCGCCACCTTCACCCTGGCGGGCTTCGACCCGACCGACGTGCTGGCCCGCGTGGCAGCCCTCGGCGAGGCGGTGCTCGACGACTTCCAGCTCGACCGCCGGGTGCTGGTGGGGACGTTCGTGCACCCCGGCCAGGCGCTCGTCGACGACCTCGACCAGCTCTCGCCCTCGCTGCACCGGCACGAGGTCGTGGCGGCGCTCGCCGGCGTGGACGACGCCGCGCAGCGGCTCGCCGCGCTGGAGCTGCCCGCCCTGCGCCGGGGCGACGCCGACCCGACGCGCGAGCGTGGTGTGGGCGACCTCGACCCGCAGCAGCGCTCCGTGCTCGACGCGCTCGCCACGGGCGGCCACCTGTTCGTCGACGCGCCCGTCGGGTCCGACGTCGCCGGCACCCTCGCCGCCGTCGTCGGCGAGGCGACGGCCGCGGGCCGCTCCGTGCTCTACGTGACCGGGCACCGCCGCGCGGCCGACCGGCTCGCGCTGCGGCTGGACGCGCTGGGGCTGGAGAGCCTGCTGCTCGACGTCCCCCCGCACCCGACGTGGCGCGAGGACGTCACCCGGCGCCTGCTGTCCGCGATGGCGAGCGAGCCCGAGCAGGTGGACGTCGACGGCGCGGCGCGCGTGCGCGACGCCCTGATCGGGACCCGCGCGCAGCTCACCGGCTACATCGAGGCGCTGCACCAGCCGCGCTCCCCGTGGCAGGTGTCCGCCTACGACGCCCTCCAGGCGCTGGCCCGGCTCACCTCGGAGCGCCCGGCGCCGTCGACCACCGTGCGGCTCGCGTCCGAGTCGGTGCTCGCGCTGACGCCGGAACGCCGGCGCGAGATCGCGGCGGGGCTGGAGCGGGCCGCGACCCTCGGCGCGTTCACGCTGCGACCGTCGTCCACCCCCTGGTACGGGGCGCACCTGCTCACCGACGACGACGCGCGGCAGGCGCTGGTGCGGGTGGAGCGGCTGCGCGACGTCACGTTGCCGCAGCTGCGCCGCCAGCTCGCGTACACGGGCGAGGTCACGGGCCTGACGACGCCGACGACGGTGCGCGGCTGGGGCGCCCAGCTCACCATGCTCGGCGGCATGCGCAGCACGCTCGACCTGTTCCACCCGATGGTCTTCGAGCGCACCGCCGCCGACCTGGTCCAGGCGACGGCGTCGCGGCGGTGGCGGGCCGAGCACGGCATCGAGATGGGCCTGTTCGCGCGGCGGCGGCTGCGCAAGCGCGCCAAGGACATGGTGCGGCCGGGCGTCCGGGTGCCGGACCTGCACGCCGCGCTCGTGCAGGTGCAGGAGCAGCGCGACGTCTGGGCCGAGCACGCCCAGCGCGGCGGCTGGCCCACCCTCCCCGAGGGGCTCGCGTCGATCGAGGACACATACGAGGCCGTCCGCATCGACCTCGAGGCGCTCGAGCCGGTGCTGGCCCCGACCACCCTCGGCGGCCACCTGCTGGACCTCGACCTCGACGGGCTCGCGGAGCGGCTGCAGCGCCTGGCCGGCGCCGCGGACTCCCTGGCGGTGCTGCCCGAGCGCACCAGCCTGCTGCGCCAGGCGCGGACGGCCGGCGTCGGCGACCTGGTCGACGACCTGGCCGACCGGCGGGTGCCGGGCGACCTCGTCGGGGCGGAGCTCGAGCTCGCGTGGTGGTCGTCCGTGTTCGAGCAGCTGCTGAACGCCGACCCGGTGCTCGCCGGGCAGGACGGCGTCGGCCTCGACGCGCTCGCCCGCCGCTTCCGCGACCTGGACCGCGCGCACCTCGCAGCCCTGTCCCAGCCGGTGCGTGTCGCCGCGCGAGCACATCTGGGCGCCGCGATGCGGGAGGACCGGGACTCGGCGGAGGCCCTGTTCACCGAGCTCATCGAGGGCCGGATGACGACGCTGCGTGACGTCGCGGAGCGGCACGGCGACGTGCTGCGCCGGCTGCGGCCCGCCCTGGTCGCCACCCCCACGCTGGTGCCGCACCTGCTGCCCGAGCACCGCACGGCCGACGTCGTGATCCTCGACGCCGTGCAGCACGTGCCGACCGAGGTGGTGGTGCCCGCCATCGCGCGCGGGCGGCAGATCGTGGTGGTCGGGGACCCGCGCTCGGCGTCCGGGACCAGCGTGCACGAGCTGTCCGCGCTGCTGCCGACGGTCACCCTGCAGCCGCACGAGAACAGCCGCGACCCGGAGCTGACCCGGCTGCTCGCCGCCCACGGCTACGAGGGCCTGCTGCGTCCGGCGCCCCTGCCGCGGGCGGAGGCGCTGGTGCACCTCGACGTGGTGGACGGCACCGGCATGCCCGACCCGGTCTCGGGCAGCGTCGAGAGCACGCAGGCCGAGGTGGACCGCGTGGTCGAGATCGCCATCGAGCACGCGCTGACCCGCCCGGAGGAGACGTTCGCGGTCGTCACGGTGACGGCCACGCACGCCGACCGCATCCGCGAGGCGCTGCTCGCCGAGGTCCGGACCAACCCCGCCCTGGCGCCGTTCTTCTCGGGCTCGCGGCCCGAGCCGGTCGTGGTCGCCGACATCACCGGCGTCGCGGGGCTGTCGCGGGACACCGTGCTGCTCTCCGTCGGCTTCGGCCGCACGCCGCACGGCCGCGTGCTGCACCGGTTCGGCGTGCTGGGCGAGGCCGGGGGAGAGGCCATGCTGGTCGGCGCGCTCGGCGCCACCCGCAAGCGGCTGCACGTCGTGTCCTGCTTCCGGTCCGACGCCCTCGACCCGGAGCGGCTGCGCGGCGCCGGCCCTCGGCTGCTGGTCGAGACCCTGGAGCTGGCCGAGCGGCGGTCCGGCGTCGCCGACCAGGTGCGGCTCGGCAACGGTGTCGACGTCGGACGCGCCCCGGACCGTCTCCTGGTCGACCTGGGTGAGCGGCTCTGGAAGCTCGGCTACCTCGTCGAGACCGACTACGGCGCCACGGACGGCGACCGGATCCCGCTGGTCGTGGGTCACCCGGACCTGCCCGGGGAGCTGCTCGTCGCGGTGCTCACCGACGACGCCGCGTACGTCGCGGAGCCGTCCGTGCGGGTGCGCGACCGGCAGCTCGCCGAGCGGCTCGAGCGGCTGGGCTGGGTCGTGACCCAGGTGTGGTCCGCCGCCGCGTTCCTCGACCCCGACGGCGAGGCCGACCGCGTGCGGCGGCTCGTGCAGCGGGTCCGCGACGAGCGGATCGGTACCGCCGGGGGCGTCGTCCCGCCCCGGGAGGTCGTCGTGCCCGTGCTCCCGGACGAGGACGAACCGCCCACCGACCTCGGTGGCACGCCCGACGTCGTCGACCTTCCCGAGCCCGACGCCGAGGTAGCCCCCAAGCACGCCGAGGTAGTACCCGAGGGTGCCGAGGTAGTACCGGACCTTGCCGAGGTAGTTAGCGAGGATGCCGAGGTAGTACCGGAGCATGCCGAGGTAGTTCGCGAGGATGCCGAGGTAGCACCCGACGACGAGCCAGGCGGCGCCGGGGAGCCTGCACCTCGCCCGGAGGCGTGATCTCGTCGGCGTCCGGGCCGTGGCGGAGAATGGCCGGGTGAACGACACCCCCGAACCGTCCGAGCCGTCGACGGCCTCCGGCGCCGACAGGAGCATGCCGGACGGCGCGACCGCACGCAGGCGACCCCGCCGTCGCGTGGTGCGTCAGGGCACCGAGCGAGAGACGGTCATGGGCCAGACGGCGGACGACCGTGCGGGCCACGACGACAAGGACGACAACGACGACCGGCTGCTGCGCGACGTCCCGCCGCACTGGGGCCGCCGCTGAGCCCGTCCGCGGGCTGCGGCCGCACCGGCCGCCGGGTCAGAGCGCCACCGGGTTCGAGCGCAGGGTCAGAACTGAGAGCGGCCCGCCTGCGCGGCGAGCAGGTCACGGATCTCCTGGAGCAGCACGGTGTCCTGCGCCAGAGGCGGCGGCGCCTCCTCCTTGCCCCGGGCGCGGCGTTCGGCGAGCTTGTTCAGGGGCAGGACGATCGCGAAGTACAGGGCAGCCGCGATGATGAGGAAGTTGAGCACGGCGTTGAGGAAGCCGCCGACTGAGAGCACCGAGGCCGGGATGCCGTCGTGCGCGGCGCGCAGGGTGATGTCCCAGAGGTTCGTCAGGTCGGGCCTGCCGAAGATCGCGCCGATGATCGGGTTGAGGACGTAGTCCACCATCGCGGTGACGACGGCGGTGAACGCGCTGCCGATGATGATGCCGACGGCGAGGTCGACGACGCTCCCGCGCATGACGAATTCCTTGAACCCTGCGAACACGCTCTTCATCTGGTTCCCCCCGGGATGCGGTACGCCGGGCTTCCCGCGGCGACTGACGGTCGCCGATTCTCGCCGCAGCGCCCCGCACGCCGCAACGTCACCCGGCGGCGTGTCACCGGACGAGGACGGCGCCGACGGTCCCGTCGCCGGAGGCCGCGGACAGCCCTGGCGCCTCGTCCTCGGACACGGCCACCAGAATGACGTCGGCTCCCTCGGGCGTCCCACCGCCTGCGCCGAGCAGCCCGCTCGAGGTGCCGGTCCGGGCGCCGGTCGGGCGCGGGAGCACGAGGGCCCGCCGCGCCAGGTAGACGTCGGCACGGTCGGCGCGCGCCCCGCCCTCCCCGACACCGACGGCCTCGTGCGCGACGACGAGATCCACGCGGTCGCCGGGGCGTAGCCACCCTGACGCGGTGTCCGCGAGACGGACCGGCACGACGACGGAGCCCCGTGGCGCCCCGGCCATGACACCACCGCCGGGCAGCAGCTCGGCCCGGAGCGGGAGCCCGGCAGGCAGGGTCGTCGCCGGAGCACGCCCGACGAGCTCCGTGACGTCCGCCACCGCGCCGTCGGGGGCGAGCGTCGCGGCCACCGCCACCGTCGTGAGGTCCGCGGCCGACACGGGCTCCCCGGCAGGGAGGTCGTGCACGGGGACCACGACGTCCACGGACGGCGGCGGCGCGGGGCGCAGCACCTGGAGGACGGCGGTGGCGGCGAACCCGCAGCAGACGGCCGCGAGGACGAAGCGTGAACGCCACAGGGCGGCTCGCACCCGCCGCAGAGCACGCCGACGACTCCCTGCCGCGTCGCGCTCGCGCGCGCCCGGCGGATCGCCATCACGGCGTCGGGAAGACGTTCGGGGGATCGCGTCGGGCAGCGGCATGGCGGCGACGCTAGGTCGCCGGTGCCTGCCGGTCCGTCAGAAGCGTGCGGCCTGTGGACGACGGTCGCCTGGGGGCAGCGTCCCCGCTCGAAGCATCAACGGCGACGTCGCCCGAGAACCCGACGACTCAGGAGGTGGCGGCCTTGGAGGCGCTCGACGACGAGGAGGACGCGCCCGACGACGAGCTGCTCGACGACGTGCTCGACGAGGACGAGTCCTTGGTCGCCGACGTGGATGTCGAGGACGCGCTCGAGCTCTTGCCGGAGCCCGACCGCGAGTCCGTGCGGTAGAAGCCCGAACCCTTGAAGGTGACGCCGACGGAGCCGTACTGCTTGCGCAGGCTCCCGCCGCACTCCGGGCAGACGGTCAGCGAGTCGTCGGTGAACGCCTGGTGGACGTCGAAGGCGTGGCCGCAGTCGGCACACCGGTACGCGTAGGTGGGCACGTGATCTCCTCGGGGCGGACGCCGGCACCTGCCGTCGACGCGGCGATGCTGGCACTCAGGTGATGCGAGTGCCAAGCATACGCCGGACGGTAGTCTCGCCTGCGTGTCAGCGACCGCCGCCCCTGCAGCACCCGGAAGCCCGTCCGAGCCGGATCCCTCCTCGGACGGCACGGAGACCGAGGAGACGCCCCCTCGGCAGGCCAGGCGCTCGCGGCTGCGCAGCGCCGTCGTCGGCATCGCCGTCGTCGTCGTCCTGGCGCTCGTGGCCACCACGGTCTTCACGGTCGTGACGCTGCGCCGCCCGCTGCCGGACCACGAGGGCACGCAGCAGGTGCCGGGCCTGACCTCCGCCGTCGACGTCCGCCGCGACGCGCAGGACGTGCCGCAGGTCTACGCGGACACCCCCGAGGACCTGTTCCGCGCCCAGGGCTACCTCCAGGCGCAGGACCGCTTCTTCGAGATGGACTACCGCCGGCACGTGACCGCCGGCCGCCTCGCCGAGCTCGTCGGTGACGTGCCGGCGGCGATCGAGGCGGACAAGGTCACGCGCACGTTCGGCTGGCGCCGGGTGGCCGAGCAGGAGTGGAACCAGATCTCCGACGAGTCCCGCGCGTACCTCCAGGCGTACGCGGAGGGCGTCAACGACTACCTCAAGGGCCGCGACGCCGAGGAGCTCGGCGTCGAGTACACGGTGCTGGGCGCCAGCGTGGACGTCAAGGAACCGGAGCCCTGGGACCCGGTGGACTCGCTCGCGTGGCTCAAGGCGATGGCCTGGGACCTGCGCGGCAACTACGACAGCGAGCTCGACCGGGCCCTCGCCTACAGCACGCTCGGCGACACGGACCAGGTCGACGAGCTCTTCCCCGACTACGACGCGAGCGGGAACCACCCGGTGCTGCGCAACCGCGACCTCGCGAACGACCGCACCTCGAAGGACGGGTCCGGCGACGAGCAGGACGACAGCGCGTCGGACGCCGAGCTGACCTCCGCCCTCACGGGCCGCACCACCGGCGCGGGCGCCGCGACGGACGCGCTGGGGGCCGCGGTCGGCTCCGCCCGCACGGCGCTGGAGGCCGTCCCGGTGCTGGTGGGCCGGGGCGACGCGGCAGGCTCCAACTCGTGGGTCGTGTCGGGGGAGCACACGGCGTCGGGCAAGCCGATGCTCGCGAACGACCCGCACCTCGCCCTCTCTGCGCCGGGGATCTGGTCGCAGGTGGGGCTGCACTGCAACGAGGTCAGCGACGCGTGCCCCTTCGACGTCGCGGGCTTCTCGTTCGCGGGCTTCCCCGGCGTCGTCATCGGGCACAACGGCGACCTGGCCTGGGGCCTGACCAACATGGGCGCCGACGTCACCGACTTCTTCATCGAGCGTGTCCGCGGCGACACCTGGCTGAAGGACGCCGACGCGGAGGAGTGGGAGCCCCTCGACGTCCGCAAGGAGACCATCCGGGTGGCGGGCGGGCAGCCCGTCGACCTGACGGTGCGCAGCACGGAGCACGGTCCGATCGTCTCGGACGTGCTCGACGTCGGTGACGTGGTCGGCGCACCCACCCGGGAGGGCACGGAGTTCGGGGAGTACGCCGTCGCGCTCCAGTGGACGGCGCTGCAGCCGGGCCGCACCGCCGACGCGGTCTTCGCGTTCGACACGGCCAAGGACGCGGGCGACATCCGGGCCGCGGCCAAGCTGTTCGAGGTGCCGGCGCAGAGCATCGTGTTCGCCACCACCGACGGCCACATCGGCTACCAGGCGCCCGGCCGCATCCCGGTGCGCGGCAAGGTCAAGGGCCCGGTGCCCTCGGACGGCACGTGGCCGCGGCCCGGCTGGGACCCCCGCTACGACTGGCAGGGCTGGGTGGACGCGGACGACATGCCTCGTGCGCTCGACCCCCAGGAGGGGTTCATCGTCGCGGCGAACCAGGCCGTGCTGCGCAGCGGTTCCCAGCCGTACCTCGCGGACGACTGGGACTACGGCTACCGCTCGGAGCGCATCCGCAAGCTGCTGACCGAGCAGATCGCGGCGGGCCGCCCCTTCACCGCCGAGGACATGAACCGCATCCAGAACGACGACTGGTCGGCGTTCGCGGAGGCGCTCGTCCCGGCGCTCCTGGACATCGACCTCGACGACTCCTACGTCGCGGCCGGGCAGGACCTGCTCGCGGACTGGGACTACCGGATGGACGCCGACTCGCCGGCCGCGGCGTACTTCGCGGCCGTGTGGCGCAACCTCCTGCAGGAAGCGTTCTGGGACGACCTGCCCACGAGCATGCGGCCCGACGGCGGCTCGCAGTGGCTCGTCGTCGTGAAGTCGATGCTCGACAAGTCGGACGACAAGTTCTGGGACGACCGCACCACGGCGAACGTCGTCGAGTCGCGCGACGAGATCCTCACGCGCGCCCTGATCAGCGCGCGGCGCGACCTGACGGTGGAGCTGTCCAAGCAGCCGAAGGACTGGGATTGGGGCACGCTGCACACGCTGCGCCTCGAGCACCCGGTGCTCGGCGGCTCCGACGTGCCGGCGCTGGTGCGCGACCTGGTGAACCCGAACCCCGTGAAGATGCCGGGCGGCTCGTCGATCGTCAACGCGACCGGGTGGGACGCCGGCACGGGCTCCTTCGCGGTCACGACGGGGCCGTCCATGCGGATGGTCGTGGACCTGTCCGACCTGGACGCCTCGACGTGGGTGACCGTCACGGGCACGTCCGGCCACCCGGCGTCGTCGCACTACGACGACCAGCTCGACGAGTGGGCCGCGGGCAAGACGTTCGACTGGCCCTTCTCCCGGGAGGCCGTGGAGGAGTCCGCGAAGACGCGCGCCACCCTCGTGCCCTGACCGGCGCGCGCTGACCGGTCGCTCGTCGTGATCGTCGGCGTCAGAAGTCGTCGGCGAAGGCCGCGCCGTACGCGTCGGCCCACGACAGCTGCTGCGCGAGCTCGGCCGCGTCCGTGGTCTGGCTGGTCCCGGCGGCGGGCGGCGTCGAGGAGTCGTCCAGGAGCGCGATGCCGGTGACGGCCGTGGCCGCCGCCACGACGAAGGCGACGCCCAGGGCCGTGACGGTGCGGCCGGGGCCGCGCAGCCAGCGGCGCAGCGCGCCGCCCGGCTCGGCGGCGTCCAGGTCGCCGTCGGCCGTGGTGGTGCCGTCTGCACGGCCGGCATCGGGGCCGTCCACGAGCCCGGCGACGAGGACGTCGAGCTGACGCGGGGTGAGGCGCTCGAACGCGTCGACGACGGCGGGCGCGAGGGTCCTGCCGGCCTGGCGGTCGGCGTCGCGGAAGCGGTCGAGCGCTTCCTGGTCCGCGCGGCCGAGGCGGTGTGCGGTGGTCATGGTCGGCTCTTCTCGGGTCTCGTGGTGGGTGTCTGGGGGGCGTCCGGGTCAGCGGCCCGGCGCGCGGGTCACGACCTGCTGGAGCACCCACCCGTTGCCGTCCGGGTCGGCGAACGACGCGTAGGTGCCGTAGCTGTCGGTGGCGGGGTGGGGGCCGGCGACGCGGTTGGCCTCGCCCGCCCAGTGGAAGACGCCGTCGGCGTCGTGCCAGAGGTCGCTCACGTCGGCGCCGCGGCGGCGCAGCTCGTCGCGGGCGGCGGCGATGTCCGTCGTGACGAGGTGCAGCCCCTGGAGGGACCCGGGCGCGGCGTCGGTGAGCTGCTCGCCGAAGATGATCGACGCCTCCGAGCCGGGAGGGGTGAGCTGCACGACCCGCAGGCCCTTCGGGCTGCGGAAGTCCGCGTCCAGGCGGAAGCCGAGCGCCGTGTAGAAGGCGGTCGCGCGGTCGACGTCGGAGACGGGCAGGACGACGATCTCGAGCTTGAGCTCCATGGTGTTCCTCCGTGTTCTCGGAGACCGGCGTCACCGGTCTGCCTGGTGACGACTCTCCCCGCGTCGCCGTCACCTGTCAAAGTGGTGATGATCACTCCCGCCTGCCCTTGCCTGCAGGCTCGTCACCCGTCAGGATGGTGACGTGATCCATGCCTTCCCCTGCGGCACCCTCGCCCTCGATTTCGTCGGCACCCTGCGCGCGCGACGCAACGACGAGCCCACGGAGAAGCTGACCTCTGCCGCGGACCTCGACGCGTGGTTCGTCGAGTCAGGGCTGCTGGCCGACGCCTCGTCGTCGGGCGCCGCCGACCTCGAGCGCGCCCTCGCGCTGCGCGAGGCCGTCTACGCGCTGGTGTGGTCGCGCCTGCACGACCGCCCGCTGCCCGCGGACGCCGTCGGGACGGTCAACGCGGTCGCCGCGACGCCGCCGCTCACGCCCGTGCTCACCGAGCAGGGATGGGCCTGGGCCGGAGGTGCGGACCAGGTGCTCTCCCAGCTCGCGCGGCAGGCCGTCGAGATCGTCGGCGGCGACGAGGCGGCGCTGCTGCGCGAGTGCGGCCGGCCCGAGTGCACGCAGGTCTACCTGGACCGTTCCCGCGGGCACCGCCGTGAGTGGTGCTCGATGGCCACCTGCGGCAGCCGGATGAAGGCCGCGGCCTACCGTGCGCGGCAGCGCGCCGGCTCGGACGCCTGACGGCGCGGGCTCAGCCCTCCAGCGCGGGAGCGGGCAGCTCCTGCCAGCCCTCGGGTGTCACGACGACGTGCACGGGCACGTCGTGCTCCGCGGCGGGCAGCGGCTGCTCGGCCGAGTCGTAGACCTCCTCGGGGAACACCAGCGCCACGACGGGCACGCCCGGCCGGCGCATCTTCAGCAGCCGGTCGTACCAGCCGCCGCCCTGGCCCAGCCGCACGCCGCGGTCGTCCACGGCGAGCGCCGGCGCGACGACGACGTCGGCCTTCGTGATCGCCTCGGCGCCCAGGGCGGGCCCGCTCGGCTCCGGGGGGCGGCCGGGGGCGCGCTCCAGCAGGTCGTCGGGCCCGGCGTACCAGGCCCAGTCGCGCGCGAGGCCCGCGCCGAGCACGGGCAGCAGGACGCGCGTGCCCCGGGCGGCGAGCTGCTCCAGCAGCACGTGCGTGCCGGGCTCGGTGGGGCGGGAGACGTAGGTCGCGACCACGTCGGCGTCGCGGACGGCGGGCACGGTGGCGAGGACGTCGGCGAGGGCCTTCGCGGCCTCGTCGCGGAGGCGGGGGGAGCGCTCGGCGCGGTGGGCGCGGATGGCCCGGCGGAGCTCCTCCTTGGCGTCCGCGACCTCCATCCCGGCGACGACCGGGTACGGCCGGTGTGCTCTCGTTCCCTTGCGGTCGCCGTGCATGGGGCCATTGTGGCAGGGTCCCGTCCGGGAGTCCCGGCGCGCGCCGGTGACGCCGAGAACGGCTTCGGCCACGGGCGGGACCGGAGCGTCGGGACGGAACGAGGTGGCATGACGCACAAGCACGCCCGCGGATGGGCCGTGTCGCGGCCGTGGCCGGTGACCCTGCGCGAGGACGGCCCGGCCGGCGCCGTCGTGCTGCGGCCGTTGCGCCGCAAGGACGGGCCGGAGTGGCTGCGTCTGCGGTCCCGCAACGCGGGCTGGCTCGAGCCGTGGGAGGCGACCTCGCCGGGGGAGCGTCCTGCCGCGTCGACGTTCGGCGACTACCTCCGGGTGCTGTCCGCGCAGGCGCGTGCGGGCACGACGCTGCCGTTCGCCGTGGAGCTGGACGGCGCGCTCGTCGGGCAGCTCACCGTGTCCCAGATCCTCTACGGCTCGCTGTGCTCGGCGAGCATCGGGTACTGGGTGTCGCAGGAGGTCGCCGGGCGGGGCGTCATCCCGACGGCGGTGGCGATGGCGGGCGACTACTGCCTCGCCGTGCTCGGGCTGCACCGCCTCGAGATCAACATCCGGCCCGAGAACGCGCCGAGCCTGCGGGTGGTGGCGAAGCTCGGCTTCCGCGACGAGGGCGTGCGCGAGCGGTACCTGCACATCCAGGGCACCTGGCGCGACCACCGCACCTTCGCGATCACGACCGAGGACGTGCCCGAGGGGCTGCTGGCGCGCTGGCAGCGCGCCCGCGACGACGCCTGAGCGCTCCGCGCGGCGCCGTCGCACGGGCTCGACCACGGACACGCCGCGACGGCGTGCGTCGGCGTGGTCGTTGCGTCCCCTACCGTCGTGATGTGACAACGTCGGCGGCAGGACTCGCAGTGCTCGCGCTGTTCGTCCTGTGGCTGGGCTTCTTGGTGCCGCACCTGCTGCGGCACCGCCAGCAGCTGCTCGATGCGCGGACGGACGACCGGTTCTCCGGCGGGCTGCGGGTGCTGGCGGTGGCGGAGGCGGGCGGTACGCGCGGGGTGACGGCACCGACCGGCGGGTCGGTGCCGCTGCTGGTGCCCGGCACGTCGACGGGCGGCGGACGAGGGGAGCGATCGATGGGTCTGGACGACGACGAGGGCGCGTCGCGCGCCCTGACGACCCTGCGCGCCGACGCTGCGGAGGGTCGGCAGCCCGAGTCCCGTCTCGCGCTGCTGGAGCGGCGCGCCGCGCGGGCGCGCCGTCGGCTGCTGCTCACCGTGCTGCTGCTGCTCGTGACCGCCGCCGCCTGGGTCGTGGTGGCCCTCGGCCTGGTGAGCTGGGTCGCGGGCGCCGTGCCGTCTGCGCTGCTGCTCGGCGTGCTCGTGCTCGGCCGGGTGGCGGTGCTGCAGGCGCGCCGCGCCGACGCGCGCTGGGCGGCGGAGCGGAAGGCTGCGCGACGCCAGGCGACCGAGGCTCGCGCGCTCGCCAACGGCGGCCCGCACGCGCCCCGGAACCGGCCGCGGGTCACGGGGCACGCCGTGCGGCCGTCGGCCACGCACACCCAGATGATCCCGCGGGTGGCCGCGCCGGGTGCCCAGCCTGCGCCCGCTCGCCCGACACCTCGTGACTCGTCCCGCGTCACCGTCCCCCCGGGCGGTGCCCGCGACGAGGAGAGCGCGGAGCCCGAGCCGGTCTCGTCCCCTCACGAGATGCCGTCGTCCGGTCGGGACGTCTTCGACGTGCGCGCCGACGAGGTGCCGGCCCTGCCGGAGCCCGTGGTCGTCGTGGACCCGGGTCCCGGACCGGCCCCGCTGCCGGGGCCGCCGCCGGTCGGCAGCGACCCGTGGGAGCCGGTCCCCGTGCCGCTGCCCACGTACGTGACGAAGCCCGCCGCGCCCCGTCGTGAGCCTCGCCCGCTCGTGGCCTCGTCGTCGACGGCGCCCGGCCGGGTCGTGCCCGTCTCCGACGCTGCCCGTGTCGCCGCGCTGGCCGCGACCATGCAGGCGGCGCTGGGCCCGACGGCGACGCCTGCGGGCGCCTCGGAGCAGCCCGGTGAGCGGTCGGCGCCGGCCGCCGACGCCGTCACCGACGTGGCCGCTCCCGAGGAGCCGCGGCCGCGCACCGAGACGCTCGGCCTGCCGCTGGACGAGATCCTCGCGCGGCGCCGGGCCGCCGGCTGAGCCGATTTGGCATGCGCCCCGGCCGGGATGTTAATGTTGCTCCGCACTTGGGGCTATGGCGCAGTTGGTAGCGCGTCTCGTTCGCAATGAGAAGGTCGGGGGTTCGAATCCCCCTAGCTCCACCGGCTGAGGGCCGCTGACTACTGGTCAGCGGCCCTTTTCCCTTTGTCGCAGCGCCTGGTCCGGAGCTGTGGGTACGGAAGCGGCGGGGGCTCGCGACCGAGTGTCCGCCGTCTCCGTACCCAGAGCGAGGTCAGTGCAGGCGCGGGTCGTCCAGATCGACGGTCTGGACGGTCCGGGCGATCCTGCGCATCGCGTCGAGCGAGTCGACCCGGGCGACCAGCCGGTACCGCACGCCCGCCCGCACCCACCGGAGCTCGGCGCCTCCCTGCCCCTGGGGCGTCCAGGCGGCGCGCGTCCCGTCGAGGTCCACGAGCTCGTGGCCGAACTCCGCGACCTCGGCCTCCACGGGGGCGGTCGCCGGCGTCGTCACCTCGAGGAGCACGGACGACGGGCCTGCGTCCTCGGCCAGCCCTCCGTCGCCGAGCTCGGTGACGACGCGGTCGTCCGCGCCGTACTCCACGGACCACCGGTACGTGGACCGCTCGCCGACCACCGGTGCGACCGCAGGCGCGCTCGCGAGGCCGACCGGGACGCTGCGCGGGTCGAGGACGCCTGCGGCGTCGAACCGGAGCGCGTCGAGCACGGCGAGCGTGCGCGCCACGGGCATCCCCTCGGCGACGGCGTACCAGCGCACGCCGTCCTGATCGGTCCAGGTGAGCCGCTGCCGGGGCACGTCCGGGTCGTTGACCCACGCGAGCACCCAGCCGTCGACGCCGCGCAGGGAGACCTTGTCGGCGGACCGGAGGGACTCGATCTCCGTGAGGGGGCCGGCGGCGACGTCGCGGTAGACGTTGACCCCGCGTGCCGTCCCCGGTGCGTAGACCACGGCGGACGCCACCGCGACCGGACAGTGCCGGACCACTTCGGACGCCGTGACCCGGTCCGGACGCCCCGGCCCCACGAGCGCCGCGACGTCCGCGACGGGGCTGCCCGCCCAGGCGTCGCGCGGCATCGGGGTCGACTGGTCCTCGTCCACCTGCGCCGCCCCGCAGGACGGGTCGGCGGCAGCAGCGGCGGGGACGAGCCCGAGCGGCCCGACGCGGGACGGCGGCGCCCCGGGCTCGCCGCCCGGGCTCACCAGGACCGCGACGGCCAGCACGGCCGCGGCGGTGGCGGTCGCCAGACCTGCGGTGAGGGCGAACCGAGACCAGGACATGCCGGTACCGGGACGTCGTCGTGCCGGTCGTGACGCGTGCGCCGCTCGGCCCGACTCGTAGAGGCCCCGAGCACGGGCGAGCCCCTCGGGGTCCACGGGGAGGTGCGGTGCCAGGGCTGCGGCACGGTCGATCGAGTCGCGGGTCATCGGTGACCTCCAACGGGTCCGTCGGGGAGCGGGTGCACGCCGGGTGTGGCGACCGCGGCGCGACCGGCCCGGTCTGCGGTGGTGTCCCGGCCGGCCGGGCCGAGGTCGTCGGTGTCGAGCAGCTCCTCGAGCCGGCGGCGCGCCCGCGAGAGGCGGGCGTCGAACGTCCCCAGCCGGCAGCCCGTGACGCGGGCGGCCTGCTCCCGCGTCAGCCCGTCCCACGCGACGAGGAGAACCGCCTCGCGGTGCTTCTCCGGCAGGCGCGACAGTGCGAGCAGGACGTGCTCGCGCTCGGCCACCGCGGCGTCGACGGCGGGCGTCACCGTCTCGCGACGAGCGACGCCGCCCAGCCGGGCGGCCAGGGCGGTAGCGCGCCGCGTGGACCGGTGCTCGTTGCGGACGATGTTGCGTGCCACGCCGACGAGCCACGGCAGCACCTCGTCGTCGGGCAGCCCGTCCAGCAGGTCGCGGCGCCGGCGCCACGCGACCAGGAACGTCTCGGACACGACCTCCTGCGCTGCGTGGGCGTCGACGTGCCGCAGCGCGTACGCCTGCACGCGAGGGGCGTGCCGGTGCCACCACTCGGCGACCCGGTCCTCGTCCGCAGGCGCGCCGCCGCCCGGTGGCGTCGCCGCACGGGGGAAACTGTTCATGCCGAGAGATGTCCGGTCATCCCGGGAAACTTACGGACGGCGGCCGGCCGCTGACGGCGACACCCCGCCAGCCCCGCCTCACCAGCTGCGGCGCACGGTCGCCTTACCCCCGGCGACGAGGCTGCGGGCGGGGACGTCCTCGGTGACGACGGACCCGGCGGCGATCACGGAGTCCCGGCCGATGGTGACTCCCGGGAGGATGGTGGCGCCGGCGCCGATCCACACGTTCTCCTCGACGTCGATGGGCCCGCCGGTGAGCCAGACCCGGCGGTCGTCGGTGTCGACGGGATGGCCCACGGTGATGAACGTGACCTTCGGCGCGACCATGACGCGCTCGGCCAGCCGGATCCCCGCGTAGTCCAGGAACGTGCAGCCCTGGTTGACGAACACCCGGTCGGCGAGGTCCAGGTGCAGCCCGTGGTCCGTGTAGAACGGCGGGTAGATCGTCACGCGCGGTGACAGCGGGCGGCCCAGGAGCTGCTCGAACAACGCCGCCTTGCCCTCGTCGTCGTCGAACGGCAGCACGTTGAGGCGGGACGTGAGCTCCGTCGCACGGAGCACGCGCTGCGACATGGCCTGGAACTCGGGGCTGTGGATCCGCATCAGGAGGTTGCTCGGCACCCGCCGATCCTCTCGCACGGGACGGCTCACGAGGCGACACGCCGGAGATCTGGCATACCGTCCGGGAGGACGTCGACCCCGGCCGCGGGATGCGCAAAGATGAGGGAGTGCCCCTCCGGAACGTCCGATTCGTCCTGCCCGCCGTCGTCCTGACCGGTGCACTGGCGCTCACCGGCTGCACGGCCTCCCCGCCCGACGAGGCGGCCACCTCCCCGGCGGCGGCCCCGTCCGTCGCGGTCCGGGACCTGTCGTCGCACACGGTGCTGCTCGACTCCGAGGACCCCGTCGAGCTGGCGCTGACCACCAGCCAGACGGTCTACGCGCGCTCCGAGATCGTGGTCCTCGCGGACGCGGACGACGCGTCCGCGCGCCCGGCGCTCGCGGCCACGGCCGTCGCCGTGCACGCCCCCGCGCTGCTGGTGGACGGGTCCGGCTCCGGCGTGACGGACGAGCTGGGGCGGCTCGGCGCGCGCGTCGCCGTGATCGTCACGGGCGACGAGGTGCACGGCGGCGAGGACGGCGCGACGACGGACCACGACGACGAGGCGTCGCGCCAGGCCGCCGACGCGGCGGGCGTGCAGACCCTCGTCGTCGCCCCCGACGTGGTCGCGGGGAAGGCCGGCGCCGGCCCGACGCTCGAGGCCGACGACCTCGAGGACCTCGCCGGTCAGCTCGACTCGATGCTCGGGAGCGGCGACGTGACGTCGTCCCCGCCGGCGGCCGGCGGCACCGGGAGCCCCAGCCCGGCGGGGACGGGGCTGCTGCGGGAGGTGCTGGCGCTCGTCGACCCGGTCAAGGGTCAGGAAGCGGCGATCGCGTCCCTCCGTGCCGCCGGGGCCGTGACGACCGCCGTCCCCGGGGGAGACCTCGGCACGGCCCACGCCGTCCAGACCGTCGACCGGGCGCAGGCGCTCACCGTCGTCGGGGTGGGCCCGGGCTTCGGCGACGCCACGACCTTCGCGTGGCGCGTCGCGGCGGCGGAGCGGGCCGCCCTGCTGCCCACGGGCAGCCAGCACCTGCTCCCCGCGCGGTACGTCACGGTCGACGCGACCGTGTGGGAGGACCCGGCGACGGCGGTGGCACGGGCGCAGGCCGCCGCCGCGGCGTACGAGCCGTCCGAGGACGTCGACGGGTCCGACGGGTCCGACACCCAGGACGCGCCGGTCGTGCCGACGCTCGTGCTCACCGCGAGCGCGACGTCGGGCGGGGCGGGCGAGGACGGCGACTGGGTCACCCAGGAGGACCTGGACGCCCTGCAGCCGCTGGTCTCCGCCGCCCGTGACGCGGGGGTCTACGTGCTGCTCGACGTCGGGGCTGGCCCGGGGCCGGTCGTCGACCAGGTGCGGGCAGCCGAGCCGCTGCTGCGCGACCCCGGCGTGGGCGTGGCCCTGGACCCCGAGTCGCGGGTCGGCGACGGCGTGACGACGACGTCCCACGTGATGAGCGCCGACGAGGTGGCCGACGTCGAGGCGTACCTGGCCGACCTCGTGACGCGCGAGGCCCTGCCGCCGGCCCTCCTGGTCGTGCACCAGACGCTCCCGGAGTCGATCCCCGACCGTGCGCTCCTGCGCTCGCTGCCGCAGGTGGAGGTGGCGGTCGTCGCCGACCGCACCGGCGGTGTCACCACGGGGGAGTGGGTGTGGAACCAGGTGAGCGCCGGCGTGCCCGACGGCGTCCACGTGGGCTGGTCGGGCCCGGCGGCGGGGGTGCTCGGCTCGGTCGTGCCGGCTGACCCGGCGCCGGTCGTGATCGCCACCTACTGAGCGACGGCCGCGCGCGGCCCGGGAGCGGGGGCGGTGTCGTTGACACGGCTTCCCCCTATTCGGCAGGATCGCTAACGTAACGATTCGACCGTGCGCCGCCCGTCGGCGTCGTCACCGACCCGCGTCTGGAGACTGATCGCCGTGCTGCCCCTGATCCCGTGGCCCACCGTCGTCGAGGAGCAGGGCGCGCCGTCGCTCGCCCTGGGCGCGGCGCACGTCGTCGCGCCCGACGACGCCCTCGCGGCGCTCGCCGCCGAGCAGCTCGCGGCCGTGGGCGTCCGCGTCGCCCCGACCGCCGCGGACGCGACCCCGGTGGTGCTGCGGCTCGACGACGCCGCCGGGCCGGAGGGCTCCGACAACCCCGAGCGCTACACGCTGCGGGTCACGACGGCCGGCGTCGAGGCGACCGCGCCGGAGCCCGTGGGGCTGCTGCACGCCGCGCGCACGCTGCGCCAGCTCGTCACCTCCGCGCCTGACGGCGCCCACCAGGTGTCCGCCGTCGTCGTGCACGACGCGCCCCGGTACCGCTGGCGCGGCCTGTCGTTCGACGTCGTGCGGCACTGGTTCGCCCCCGCGGACATCCGCGCCGTCGTCGACCTGGTCGCGGCGTTCAAGCTGCGGGTGCTGCACCTGCACCTCACCGACGACCAGGGCTGGCGGATCGAGACGCCGTCGCGCCCCGAGCTGGAGAAGGCGTCCGACAACCAGGTGGGCGGCGGCACCGCCGGGTTCCTCACCGTGGACGACTACCGCGAGCTCCAGGAGTACGCCGCGGCGCGGTTCGTCACGATCGTGCCCGAGTTCGACATGCCCGGGCACATCAACGCCGCGACCCAGGTCTACGGGGCGCTGACGAAGGACGGTCTGCCCACCGAGTCCTACGACGGCATCGAGGTCGGCTTCTCCCGGCTGTGGTTCGACAACCCGGCCACCGAGCCGTTCCTGCGGGACGTCATCGGCGACATCGCCGCGATGACCGCCGGTGACTGGGTGCACGTCGGCGGCGACGAGGTGCACACGATGGAGGTCGAGGAGTTCGCGAAGTTCGTGGAGCTCGCGGCGCGCATCGTGCGCGAGCACGGCAAGACGCCGATCTTCTGGCAGGAGGGCGCCCGCGGCCCGGTGGAGCCCGGGACGCTGCTGCAGTACTGGGAGCCCAAGGGCGAGGAGTTCGACCGCTTCGTCGCGGCCGCCGCTGCCGGCGCCCGGTTCATCATGTCGCCCGGCAACCACGCCTACCTCGACATGAAGTACACCCCCGAGCACGAGCTCGGCCTGCACTGGGCCGGGTACGTCGAGCTGCGCGACTCCTACGACTGGGAGCCCACCGCGCTCATCGACGGCCTGCCCGCCGGTGCCGTCGAGGGCGTCGAGGCCGCCGTCTGGACCGAGACGATCACGACGCGCGACGAGCTCTTCTCCATGCTGCTGCCGCGCCTGGGCGCCGTCGCCGAGGTCGCCTGGACCGCGCCGGAGCGCAAGGACTGGGACGCCTTCCGCAGCCGCGTCGCCGCCCAGGCTCCCGGCTGGCGCGCCACCGGCTGGGCCTTCCACCAGACGCCGCAGGTCGACTGGCCGACCGCCTGACCTCCCGAGGCGTCGCCGTCACGCCGCAGGCCGGACCGACTGGTTGAGGAACTCCAGCACGGCGGCGACGCGGGTGTTGGCGCCGTCCGGGAGGTCCAGCAGCTTGTAGATCCCGGTGAGCTGGGCCTCGACCGCCTTCGGGGTGATCTCCAGCTCGCGGGCGACGGCGCCGTTCCCGCGCCCCTCGGCCACGAGCTGCAGCACCCGGAACTGTGCGGCCGACAGGCGAGCGAGGGGGGTGTCCGACCGCGGCACCGAGCGGCTGACCAGCGCCGGGTCGATCACGACGCGCCCCTTCGCCACGGCCGAGATCGCCCGGATGAGCTGGCCGGGCTGCGCGGACGAGCGCTTCGACAGGTAGCTCCAGGGCGTCGGGGCGCCGGCGCTGATGGAGCGCACGAGGGCGAGCAGGTTGTGGCTGGAGACGATCAGGATCCGCACCTCCGGGTCGCGTTCCTGCAGCGTGCGTCCCAGCGCGATGCCGTTGCCGTCCTCGAGCTCGATGTCGAGCACGGCGACGTCGGCCGCCCCGGGGACGATGACCTCGAGCGCTGCGCTCTGGCCCGCGGCGTCGGCCACGACCTCCGTCCCGGGGTGGCCCTGCAGGAGGGCCAGGACGAGGCCGCGCATCATCGCCTCGTCCTCGACGACGGCGACGCGCACGGGACGGCGGCCCGGCCTCACCGCTGCCCCTCCGCCTCGGCGACGGAGCTCTGCACGGGCAGCACGGCGGAGAGCCGGGCACCGCCCAGGGGCGACGGGCCGAGCGTCAGCTCGCCACCCCGGCCCCAGGCCCGCGCCCGCAGGCGCGCGACACCGGAGAGCTCGGGCGCGTCGGGGAGCCCCGTGCCGTCGTCGTCGACGGTGAGGCGTGCCGTGCTCCGGCCGTCGTCGTCGGTCTCGCCGCTGATCACCACGCTGATGCGATGGGCGCGGCCGTGCAGCATGGCGTTGTTGACCCCCTCCTCGACGACGGAGAAGAGCATCACCCGGTCGGCCGGGGGCAGGGAGTACCCCGCGAGCAGCGCGTCGGCCACGCCCTCGTAGCGGACGTCCATGGTGACCGACGGCGGGAGGCGGTCCGCGAGGAGCAGCAGGGCGGCGGACAGGGCGAAGTCCCCGGCCAGCGGGTACAGGGCGTGGGCGACGGCCCGCACCTCCGACTCGCGAAGCTCGTCCAGCCGGTCGGACACGGCCTCCAGCGAGTGTGCGGCGACCTCCTGCCCCTTCTGCTCCAGTTCGTCGTGGATGGCGTCCACCTCGCGGATCGCCAGGACGAGACGTTGCTGCAGGCCGCCGTGGAGCTGGCGGGAGATCTCGCGCCGCACCCGCAGCTCCTCCTGCTCGGCCTCCACCCGCGCGAGCGTCGCGCGCTGCGTCTGCTCCAGGTGCCGCCGCTCCTCCTCCCTGATCCGCCGTCGCGTCCCGACGTAGTAGAGCGCGATCGAGATGGCGAAGGACGCCTCGAGCGCAGCCAGGGCGGTCTCGATGAGCAGGAACTCTGCCGACGCGCCCCGCGGCAGGCCGAGGGTCACCGCCGCCGTGCGGGCGATCCCGATCCCGAGGCTCAGGCCGACGACCAGGGCGACCCTCGCGGTGCGCGACCAGTGCAGGATGCTCAATCGCACCAGCAGCGCGGCGGAGAGCGCGCTCGCGACCGTCACCCCCGCGACCAGGAGGAGGGCGACGCGGATGACGAACGCCAGCTCGGCCCGCCCCATGAGCGGGTAGCCTTCGCGGCTGATGGGGGCGATCCCCTCGATCCCCCAGAGCGCGAGCTCGACGGCCGGGACGGCAGCGACCAGCGCGACCCCGCCCATCGCGATCAGCGCAAAGGCGCGGCGCTCCGCAAGATCCGCGTCTCGGACCACCCCTCATCCTTGGCAGACGGGTGGCTCCCGGCAACCGGAAGGTTTCCCCAGGTCAGGCGCGGACGGCGTGGATCACCAGGTTGTCCCGCGCGGGCCCGACCGCCCCCTCGCGCTGCAAGCAGGTGAGCACGACCAGGCGGGCGGCGCCGTCGGGGAGGCGGCCCCAGATCTCGTCGGACGCCGCGGCCTGCGCCTTGCTCACGACCTCGGCCTCCTCGACGACGTAGCGGGTGCCGTCGACACGCAGCACGTCCCCGCGGGCGACCCGCAGGGCGGGCTCGTGCCCGCCGGGCTCGACGAAGGCGTTGCCCGGCGCGTTCCCGTCGCGCACCGCGTGGACGGCGACGACGCGGGGCCGGGTGCCGGCCGGGGACTCCCGGTCGGGGTCACGGACCTCGAACGCCTCGGTCAGGGTCGGCGGGTTGACGACGCCCCCCGACGCGGACATCGTGACGAGCGGGACGTCGAGCCCCTGGGCGGGCGCCTCGAACCTGCCGCCGGTCGGGCGCAGGTCCGCCGCCGCGACGTCCGGTGCGACGTCGAGCCGCACGCACCGGCCGTCGAGGTCGCGCTGGGCGGCGACGCACGAGCCGGCGTCGCGCAGCTCCAGCCAGGACACGGCCGCCACGCCGGCGAGAGCCAGCACGACGACCGTGCCCAGGAGGGCGCGCACCCAGCGGCTCACTCACGACCCCCGGCGTTCGAGGGGGACGAGGGGGACGAGGGGGAGCGGCCGCGCAGCGCGCGGAGCGCGCCCGCCGCGACGAGCACCAGCGCGGCGCCCACCAGCAGCAGCCAGGGCGGCTCGCCCGAGTCGGCGGCCCCGCCCGTGAGCGCGACCAGGCCGGTCGTGCCCCGGGCGTCCGGCCCGCCGACGGCCGTGCCCTCGACCGCCCGGTCACCGACGGTCGTGCCGTCGCGCACGGTGTCGTCGCGCACGGTGTCGTCGCGTCCGGTGTCGTCGCGTCCGGTGTCGTCGCCGGGGTCCCCGGGGCCCGGGGTGGCGTCGTCGTCCGGGGTGTCCCCGGCGATCCGGAGCAGGACGTCGAACGAGAAGACGCGCTGGCCCACGAAGGCGTGGTTGCCGCTCGTCGCCTCGACCGGGAAGTTGTAGGAGACGGAGAGGTCGACGGACTCGCCCCGGGGCAGGTGCGCCTCGTGGATCACCGTCTGCCGGCCCTCGAGCCGCGAGGCGGGGACCCCGTTGACGAGGAGGTCGTCGTAGAACGAGTCGTCCACCCAGCTGTCGTCACCGTGGTCCCGGAAGGCGGCCGCGTTGACGATGCTGGCGGTGAGCGTGCCGCCGGTGGGTCCCTCGTTACGGACCCGGAGCGTCGCGCGGTCCGCGTCGCCCGGGACGACGACGACCTCGCCGAGGAGGGAGCCCCCGACGAGCACGCCGTCGGACGGCGTCCCGGAACCGGTCAGCCGGACCAGGGGCGTGCCGTCGGTGTCGTGCTCCACGGCGGCCGCGGCCGGAGCGTCCGTCGTGCGGGCGACGGCGCTGGTGGTCGCCGTGGCGGCGGCCGCGGTACCTCCCGTCACGGGGACGACGAGCCCGACGGCGGCGAGCAGCGTGGCGAGGCCCATGGCCTGGGTGCGGGTCCTGGTCATCACGAAGACTCCTCGTGTCGGTCGGTGCGTCGAGAGCGGTCCGGCGTCACGACCATGACGACCCCGTACAGGATCAGGGCGACGGCGCCGATCTTCACCGCGGTGGGGCCCCACGACGCGTTCGTCAGGTGCCCGAGCCACGGGATCGAGTACATGACCCGGCCCTGCACCTGGTCGGAGACGATCGGGTCGTCGTCCGCACCGTTGGCGTCCCCGCGGGTCACGAAGCCCGCGGCCCCGTCGGTGCCCCACGTGACCCCGGCGACCCGGTGGGTCACCAGCGTCGGGTCTCCGGAGACGGGCTGGAAGGTCACGACGTCGCCCACCCGGACGTCCGCCGGGTCGACCGGCCGCACCACGACGACGTCACCGGGCGAGAGCGCCGGCTCCATCGAGCCCGTCAGCACCGTGAGCGGCGTGGCGCCCACGAGCTTGGGCACGGCGACCGCGGCCCCCGCGAGAGCGAGCGCGGCCACCATGACGACGCCGAGCACCGCCGACGCGACCGTGCGGAGCAGGCCTCGTGCCGGGGCGGCGGGCCCCGCGGGCACGGCGGGATCCGCGGGTCGAGCCTGGTCGAAGGGGACGGCCGAGAGGTCGACCGCGACGACGGGTGCCGTCCGGGCGGTCATGACGCCTCCTTCTCGAGCCAGGCGATCAGGTCGTCCAGCGGGACCTCCTGGTCGGCGGCCCACTCCTCGAGCACCGCGGGCAGCGCGTCGAGGTCGATGCCGGCCGCGTCGAGGCCCTCCTCGTCGAGGAGGTCGCGCAGGTCCTGGGCCCACGCCGGCTCGGGGTCCTCGGCCGTGTCCCCACCCTCGTCCGGTCCGTTCTCGTCCGGTCCGCTGTCGGGCCCGCTGTCGACGTCGGGCGCCGGCTCAGGCTCCCGGCCCGGGCCGGTGTCGGTCTCCGGCGCTTCGGGCGTCTCCGTGGGCTCCGTCTCCGGTGCCTCGGTCGGCTCGGTCGACGGTTCGGTCGACGGCTCGGTGGTCGGCTCGGTGGTCGGCTCGGTGGTCGGCTCGGTGGTGGGCTCGGTGGTGGGCTCGGTGGTGGGCTCGGTGGTGGGCTCGGTCGTGGACGTGGCGTCGTCGTCCGCCACCTCCGGCGGTGCGGCGTCCGGGGCCTGGCGGGTCGAGTCGACCTCGACCTCCACCGTCCCGCTCGAGACGGCCGGTGCCGGGGCGGCGGCGGTGTCGTGCCACAACCGGCTCTCGTCGACGGTCGCGCCGGATCGGACCTGCCACAGGTCCGCGACGAGGTCCCCGTCGTCGAGCCGAAGGCCCTGGTAGGTGTTCCCGGCGGCCGCGTCCATCGTGACGACGAGCGTCACGGAGAGCTGACCGTCCGCGTCCCGGGGGAGGTCGACGGGCACGTCGGGCGACCCGGCGAACCGGAACGCCCCGTCCCCGTCGAGCGTCCCCTCCGCCACGGCCGCACCACCCAGCGCGACCTCGACGGAGATGTCGAGCACGTCGAGGAGCTGGGCGTCCTGCCAGGCGGGGGCCGACAGCCTCAGCAGCGCGTCGAGGTTGTCGCCGCGCAGCGACGTGCCGAGGTCGTAGTCGACCGTGGCCTTCGCGCCGGGCTCGAGCACCACCGGGTCGGGGGTGGCCTGGCCGGCGGGCGCGAACGCGACGTCGAGGACGCCGGAGGAGAGCGCGCCGTGCTCGACGGGTGCGTCGGCCCGCCAGGCGGCGGCCGTGGTTCCCGTCCCGCCGAGGAGAAGGGCGGCCGCGAGCGCTCCGGCGGTGAGGCTGACTGCGCACCTCATGGAGAGCCTCCTACTGCTGGTGGGCGTGGAGTCCGGGGGACGCGCTCTCGGGGCGGTGGTCGTGCGACCCGAGAGCGCGTCGGAGCGCGAGGCGCTCGGTCACCGGACCTGGTCGAGGGTGACCTGGAGGTTCGACAGGTCCGCCTGGGTGTTGGTGAGGTCCTGACCCTGGATCTCGCGCGGGAAGTTGGCCAGGATGAACACCTGGAGGTCCTTGCCGCCGGGGCCGTCGATCGGCACGTTCACGACCTGCGACGCGTCCTGGGCCTCGCCGAGGACGTTCCCGTCCCCGTCGGTGACGAAGTACTTCAGGCCGAGGCCCTGGGCGAGCTCGCCGCCGGCCGGGCTCCCGTGGAGCGACAGCTGCGCCTGCATGTTGTCGCCCTCGGTGTGGGCGGTCACGCGCGTCTTGCCGAGGACGAAGTCGCCGGGGACGGCCTGCCAGGTGCCGAGGTCGTCGATGGTGTGGCCGACGACCTGCCCCGTGCCGTAGCCCGTGTCGTCGGGGTCGAGGGTGCGGAACTCGGTCGACACGCCGTTCCAGACCGTCTGCTCCTGGCCGAGCCAGGTGACGTCCCACTGCAGCCCGTGGCCGACCTGGGACGAGAGGTCCGCGGCGTCGGGCCGGTCGGGGGAGACGTCGAACCAGCGGGTCTCCTCGGCGTTCACCTTCAGCATGCCGCTGCGGATCACGCCGCCGGGCACGCCCGCGTCGTCGTGCCAGAGGGCGAGCGTCCCGCCCGCACCGAGCAGCAGAGCGCCTCCGGCGACCCCGGCCAGGATTCCCTTGGTCTTCGTGTTCATGTGCAGCTACACCCTTCGTGCCGTCGCGTTGCGCATCTCGCGAGGGTGCTCTCCGCTGGAGATCTGCTCCGTCGTGCGGTGACTCGCCGTCGCAACGTGATCCAGTGTTCGGCGGCACGCAGGGGGCGTCGGGCCAGGGCTAGGGGAAACCCCAACGGCACGGTGGTGGGGTTCTCGGGGCGGCGGGCGGGCGCCCCCGTGACCTGCTGAAAGACGTCTGGGACGCGCTAGATCCAGGACTCCAGCCGCATGACGGACTGCCAGTAGGGGTAGGGCACCTGCGTGGCCGTCCACAGGGGGTAGAAGACGACGGACACGGCGAGGATCACGATCAGCACGGCGATGATGGCGGCGACGACCTGCGCGCGGGCGCGGCGGCGCCCCTCGGTGCGTTCGAGCGCGACGACCATCGGGTAGACGAGCGTGAGGACCACCCAGGGCGTGAAGACGATCGAGTAGAAGGTGAAGATCGTCCGGTCGTCGAACGGCGGCGCGTACGCGAACCAGGGCAGCCAGCCCGCGGCGGTGCCGCTGAGCACGGCGACGGCGCGCCAGTCGCGGAACCGGATGCCCAGCCAGATCGTCGCGACGATCGCGAACGCGGCGAGGAGCCACAGCAGCGGGTTGCCGAGGGAGGTGACGGCGCGGGCGCACGCGTCCGCGGCGTCGGAGGGACAGGTGCCCGTGCCGGGTGCCTGCTTCTCCCAGAAGAACGACGTCGGACGCCACTGCACGATCCAGCCCAGCGGGTGCGACGCGTACGGGTGGTCGGACGTGAGGTGGGTGTGGAAGTCCCACATCTGCCGGTGGTACTCCACGAAGCTCCGCAAGGGGTCCGGCAGCCAGGTGATGCCCTCGCCCGGATGCTCGGCCGCCCACTGCCGCAGGTACGAGCCGGCGTGCGTGAACCACGACCACCACGACGCGAGGTAGACGACGAACGCGGTGGGGACGATCGTGAGGAACGCGGGCACCGCGTCGACGACGAGCGAGTCCTCCCACCAGCGGCCGATGCCCGCGGCGCGCCGCGCCGTCAGGTCCCACAGCACGGTGAGGATGCCGAACACCGCGACGAACCACAGCCCGGACCACTTGGTGCCGCACGCGAGCCCGAGGCTGACACCCGCGGCCAGCCGCCACCAGCGGAAGCCGAGCCGGGGGCCGTAGCGGGCCACGGTGCCGCCGGCGTCGAGGATCTCCGCGACCCGCCCGGCGAGCCGCCGTCGCGCCTGCTCGCGGTCCAGGACGAGACAGCCGAAGGCCACCAGCACCCACAGCATGAGGAACTGGTCGAGCAGGGCGGTGCGCGAGTGCACGATCGCCTCGCCGTCGATCGCGAGCAGCAGGCCTGCGGCGACGCCCATCGTCGACGACGCGAAGAGGCGGCGGGCGATCCGGACCAGCAGGAAGACGGCGAGGATGCCGACGATGGCGCTCGCGAGGCGCCACGCGAACGAGCTGGTCGCGCCCCCGCCCGCCTCCATGCCGAGCCAGATCATCCACTTGCCGACCGGCGGGTGGACGACGTACGCCGCCTTGTCGAGGTAGGTGAGGACGTCGCCGGCCTCGAACGCCGGGTTCGGCTCGTCCGGCCACTGCGCCTCGAAGCCCAGCCGCCCCAGCGTGAACGCGTCCTTGACGTAGTAGGTCTCGTCGAACACGAGCTGGTGGGGCTGCCCGAGGTGCCACAGGCGCGTCGCGGCCGCGAGCAACGTCACGACGATCGTGCCGAACCAGCCCCAGAACCGGTCGCGGCGACGCAGGTCGAGCCGCACCCGCCGGGCGCCCAGCAGTCGGTCCAGCAGCCGCGCCTGGGTGGAGCGCGCGTCGGGCTCCTCCTCCGGCACCGGCGCGAACGCGGTGAGCGGGGCGCCCGGGAACGCCGGCGGCGGGCCGTCGGAGGCCGGCTCCGCGACGTGGGCGGCGGAGCGCTCCGCCGGGTACGTGCGTGCCGGGACGGCGTACGGGTCGTCGTCGGCCGCGCGGTGGCGACCGCGCTCCGGCGGCGTGCCCGCGGGCGCGGGATCGCCGGTGGCTGTGGCGTCGGCGTCGGGGGCGGTCACCGGGTCATCGTAGGGGCGTGGGACGCTGGTCACCATGACCTCCGAGCCCGCCGCCGCCACCCGTCCCGCCCCGAACGCCGAGGCCGGGACGGTCGTGCTCGCGGCGACGCCCATCGGGAACGCCGAGGACGCGTCGCCGCGGCTGCGCCGCCTGCTCGCCGAGGCCGACGTCGTCGCCGCCGAGGACACCCGACGCCTCCACGCCCTCGCGCAGCGTCTGGGCGTGACCGTGGGCGGGCGCGTCACCTCGTACCACGAGCACAACGAGGCGGCGCGCGCCGACGAGCTGCTCGACGTCGTCGCGGACGGCGGCACCGTGCTCGTCGTGTCCGACGCCGGCATGCCCGCGGTGTCCGACCCGGGCTACCGCGTCGTCGCCCGTGCCGTCGAGCGCGGCGTCCGCGTCACCGCCGCCCCCGGGCCGTCCGCCGTGCTGACCGCCCTCGCGTTGTCCGGGCTGCCGACGGACCGGTTCACCTTCGAGGGGTTCGTGCCGCGCAAGCCGGGGGAGCGGGCACGCTGGCTGGGGGCGCTCGCGGCCGAGCCGCGCACCATGGTCTTCTTCGAGGCGCCCCACCGGATCGCCGAGACGCTGCACGCGATGGCGGACGCGTTCGGCGCCGACCGACCGGCCGCCGTCTGCCGCGAGCTCACCAAGACCTACGAGGAGGTGCTGCGCGGCGCCCTCGCGGACGTCGTCGCCGAGGCCGACGCCCGCGCGGCGGACGGCGACGGCCTGCGCGGCGAGATCTGCGTCGTCGTCGGCGGAGCCCCGGCCGGCGCCGCCCCCAGCGTCGAGGACCTCGTGCCCGAGGTGCTCGCGCGCGTCGAGGCGGGCGAGCGCCTCAAGGCCGCCGTCGCCGACGTCGCGACCGCCGCCGGGGTGCCGAAGCGCGACCTCTACGCGGCCGCCATCGCCGCCAGGTAGCCGCCCACCCCCCGCCGACCGATCCCGCCGACCGATCCCGCCGACCGACCCCTGCCGAACAGGTGGTTGTTCACGTTCTGAGTACTCAGAACGTGAAC
>NZ_JBHUWC010000025.1:0-31957 GCF_042670225.1 Isoptericola sp. NPDC057191
GAGGTAGTGGATTCCACTACCTCGGCGAGGCCCGTGCTACTTCGGCAGACCGGTCAGCAGACCTGTCAGCAGAGCGGTCAGTGCGGCACCACCGGACCGATGGCGTCCGACGTGAACGTCGCCGAGGTGTACCCCGGCGCCGACACGGTCACCTCGACCGAGAGGTCCGCGCCACGGTCACGACCGGTGACGTGGTAGCGGGCACCGGTCGCTCCGGGCACCGCCGTACCGTCCCGCAGCCACTGCACCTCGACCGTCGTGTCGTCCGACCCGGGCAGGTACTGCCCGGTGTCCACGGTCAGCCACTTGCCGATCTCGGGCGCACCCTCGATGCTCGGGCCCTCGACGTCGGTCACCACGGGGTCGTGGAGGACGACGTCGGCAGCGCGGGTGAACACCTGCCGGTGGGCGTACCAGAGCTGGTAGTAGACGTCCTGCCCCCGCACGTCCGTGCGGTCGTCAGGGATCGAGCCGTCGAACGACTTGGCGTTGTAGTAGTCGGTCGTCACGGTGTCGTCGGAGACCACATAGCTCTGGTCGACGCCGATGGTGTACTCGATCGGGGTCACGGCCTGCGGGGTGATGCCCGGGTACGGCGCGTACGCGGCCGCCTCGGGGTAGGCGCGGCCGTAGATCGCGGCCGCCTTGTCGCCCTTCACCGTCACGGTCTTGCCCGTGCTCGGCACGACGACCGGCCGGTCGGCCGGGTTGTGCAGCCAGGCCAGGGAGCCCGCCCACCACACGCCGAGCCAGTCACCCTGCACCTGCGCGACGACGAGCTTCTGGCCCGAGGTGACGCGGGCGCTGATGTCGCTGGCGTAGGTCGTGCCCGCCGCACCGTTCGGCTTCCAGCCCGGGTCGCGGGCGTACGGCGCGTCGAGGGACGGCTGCTGGTAGGCCACGGCGAAGTTGGTGCCGGCCCCCGGCACGCACTCCCCCGAACCCGGCGAGGCCTGCTGGCAGCCGGTGATCGGGTTGGCGTTGTCGTCGTAGCCGGCGACCACCTCGACGACGTCGCCGGGCGCGACGTCCGTCGTCGGGCTCAGGCCACCGCCGATCGGTGCCCCCAGGAGCTCGAAGTAGTGGTCCCAGTCCCAGTACGGGCCCGGGTCCCAGTGCACGCTCTTCGTGGAGCCGGGCAGGATGCCGGGGATCTGGTCGTGCCCGATGACGTGCGCGCGGTCCAGCGGGACGTCGTACTCCTCGCCGAGGTAGCGCACCAGCTCCGCGGACTGCTGGTACATCGCCTCCGTGAACCAGCCCGCCGTCCCGGCCCAGCCCTCGTGCTCGATGCCGATCGAGTGCATGTTCATGTACCAGTTGCCCGCGTGCCAGCCCACGTCGTCCGGCTCGAGGTGGTTGGCCACGTGCCCGTCGGAGGACCGCACCGTGTAGTTCCACGCGAGGTAGGTGGGGTCCAGGACCAGGTTGACGCTCCCGGTGTACCCGCCCTCGGTGTCGTGGATGACGATGTAGTCGATCGACGGGCCGCCCTCGCCGGTGCGGTCGGCCTGGTCGTGGTTGCCGTAGTTGCCGGTGCTGTCCGGCAGGTTCGGGCTGCCCTTCTCGTACGGCGCGGGGAGCCAGTCGCACCCCAGGTCGGCCGGGCAGTCCGCGCCCGGGTCGCTCGCTGCGGCGTCGGCCGCCTCGGGCAGCACGGCGGCCGGCTGGGCCGCGAGGGTGACCTGCCCGCCGTCGTCGGTGGTGCGGCTCTCGCCCCGGCGCATCGTGGCGAACACGCGGTCGGCGAACGCCGGGCTGTCGCTCATCTGCGAGACGGCCGTCTCCCACGTGGCGAGCGAGCCGCCCGTGCCCTGACCCGCCGACTTCTGGTAGGAGGCCAGCAGCGCCGCCGCGCCGCAGGTGTTGGCCGCGGCGTCGGACTTCAGCTCCGCGGCCCGCAGCCCGGTCAGGGTGGCGGCGCGGTCGAGCTCGCTGACGGCGGCGCGGGGCGTGGCATCCTTGCCGGCCCCGTCAGGCGTCGCGGGCGCGTGGTCGAGCAGGTTGAACAGACCGTAGCCGCCGTCGGCGCTGGGCGTGCCGGCGTGCTGGTCCCAGCGGGACTCCATGTAGGAGACGGCCTTGAGCAGGTCGGCCGGGACCCCGGTGGCGTCGCTCGCGGCCGCGAACGCGGACTCCTGGTCCGGCGCCGCGACGACGGCGTCGCAGCTCACGTCGGAGGACGGGGTGGTGGAAGGACCGGCCCCCGCGGTGAGGGCAGGGATGGTGACCAGGGGGACGAGCAGGCCGACGGCGGCCAGCCCGGTGGTGCGTCGTCGTACGGATCTCACGGGGAGTGCTCCTCTCGAGGACGGAGTGCGCTCGGGGCGCACCACGTCATCGAACCGTGAAATCACGTTTCATGAGAAGTGGTAACCGTAAAAAATCTCGTCCTGCGGACGCGCGACGCGTCGCCGGGCCCTCTCGGGCCGTCCCGGTGGGGTCTTCGGCGGGTCTTCCGTGGGTCTTCAGTGGCCTCAGGAGAGGCGGACGGTCGCCTGCGACCGGCCGAGCACCTTGGCGCCCTCGTGGGTCACCGTGAGGTCGACGCGGACCGTGCCCGCCTCGGCGTCGATCGCCCCGATCGCGGCGGAGACCTCGACGGCGGTCGTCCCGCGGAGCGGGACCGGGACCGGCTTGGTGAAGCGGGTCTGGTAGGCCACGACGGCGCCCGGGTCCCCTGCCCAGTCGGTCACGACGCCGACGACGGAGCCCATGGTGAGCATCCCGTGGGCGATGACGCCGGGGAGCCCGACCTCCGTGGCGAAGGACTCGTCCCAGTGGATCGGGTTGAAGTCGCCGCTGGCGCCGGCGTAGCGCACGAGCCGGGCGCGGTCGAGCTCGACGGTGCCGGTGGCGACGACGTCACCGACGGACAGCTCGGCGAGGACGGGGCGGGCCATCAGGAGTCCTCTCCGCGGATCACGAGGCTCGAGGAGACCGTGGCGACCGGCTCGCGCGTCGCGTCCTCGGACCCGTCGCCGGAGATCGCGAAGATCTCGCACCGGGTGGTCACCATGGCGATGCCGGCACGCTCCGTCACCGAGTCGACGTGCAGCACCGTCACCAGCTCGTCGCCCGCGACGATCGGCCGGTGGTGCACGAACTTCTCGTCCGCATGGACCACGCGCGAGAAGTCGATCCCCGCCTCCGGGTCCTGCACGTACTGCCCCTCGGCCCGCTGGGCGACGACGACCGCGAACGTGGGCGGAGCGACGAGGTCCGGATAGCCGAGACCCCGCGCCGCCACGAGGTCGTGGTGCGCGGGGTCCAGGGCACCGACGGCGGACGCGAACTCACGGAGCTTCTCGCGCCCCACGCTGTAGGGAGCGGTGGCCGCGTACTCACGGCCAGCGAAGTCGGGGTTCGCCACGTCGGTCAGGGGTCGTGTCGACCGCGGTCGCGTCAGCGGGTCTCGCGGTGCGCCGTGTGCTTGCCGCAGCGCGGGCAGAACTTCGCCAGCTCAAGACGGTCAGGGTCGTTACGGCGGTTCTTCTTCGTGATGTAGTTCCGCTCCTTGCAGTCCACGCAGGCGAGCGTGATCTTCGGGCGGACGTCCGCGCTCTTGGAAGCCATGGTGTGTCACCTCTCGCGCCCCCGGAAGGCGCCACGTGCGTCAAGGAACAGGCCGGTCCGACGCCGGCCGTCGTACCGTGATGTTGGCGGTAGCGAGGGCGGGGCTCGAACCCGCGACCTCACGATTATGAGTCGTGCGCTCTGACCAGCTGAGCTACCCCGCCGCGCGTGACGGAACGCGAGACCGCCGCCCATTACAGGGGGCGGCCCCGCGCCTTTGTCACAGAGCCCCGAAAGGGAATCGAACCCTTGACCTTCTCCTTACCATGGAGACGCTCTGCCGACTGAGCTATCGGGGCAGCGGAGAAGACTCTACACGGCTCGCGGCACCTGGCGAAATCCGCGGGACACCCGCTCGATCACACCGTGCACCGGGGTCGCGAGGACCTTCTCCGGACGTCGGACGGGGCACCACCCAGGGGTGGCGCCCCGTCCGTCGAGGTGGCAGGTGAGGGATTCGAACCCCCGAAGGCTGAGCCGTCTGATTTACAGTCAGATCCCTTTGGCCGCTCGGGCAACCTGCCGTGCGGGCTCGCAGACGAGCTCGCGGGTAGAACCATAACGCCCCCGACGGCGTCTGCGGAAATCGTCGCGCGGTGGCCCGCGTCACCCCGCCCGGCCCCCGCTACGGTGAGGCGGTGACGACCCCCTCCTCCCCCGACCGCTGGGGCCTGCCGCTCGGGCTCTCGGCGTTCGTGCTGTGGGGCGCCATGCCCCTGTTCTTCCCGCTGCTGGAGCCTGCCGGCCCGGTGGAGATCATCGCCCACCGCGTGGTGTGGAGCCTCGTGTTCTGCGTGGTGCTGCTCCTCGTCACGCGGACGTTCGGGTCGTTCCTCGCCGTCCTGCGCAGCGGCCGCACCATGGCCGCGCTCGCGCTCGCGTCGGTGCTCATCGTCGTGAACTGGACGACCTACGTGTACGCCGTCCTCAGCGACCACGTGCTCGACGCTGCCCTCGGGTACTTCATCAACCCCCTGCTCACCGTGCTGCTCGGGGTGCTCGTGCTGCGCGAACGGCTGCGCGTGGCGCAGTGGGTCGCCCTCGGTTTCGGGGCCGCCGCCGTGGTGGTCATCTCCACGGGCGTGGGCGGGCTGCCGTGGATCGCCCTCGTGCTCGCGGGCGCGTTCGGCCTCTACTCGCTGGTGAAGAACCGCGTCGGACGCGGCGTCGGCGCCCTGCCCGGGCTCGCGGCGGAGACCGCTGTGGCCACCCCGTTCGCCCTCGCGTACCTCGGCTGGCTCGGGGCCACCGGGGCCGGCACGTTCACGACCGAGGGCACCGGCCACGCGCTGCTCCTCGCGGCGTGCGGCGTCGTCACCGGCCTGCCGCTGCTGCTGTTCTCCGCAGCTGCGCGCCGGCTGCCGCTGTCGGTGGTCGGGATGCTGCAGTACCTCACGCCCGTGCTGCAGTTCCTGCTCGGCCTGCTCGTGTTCGGCGAGCACATGCCGCCCACCCGCTGGGCGGGCTTCGTGCTGGTGTGGGTGGCGCTGGTGATCCTCACCGTCGACGGGAGCAGGCAGGCCCGCGTCGCCCGCCTGGCCGGGGCCGCACGCACTACGGTGGTCCCCGAACCCTGACACCGAGCCGAAGGAGACCGTCATGGCCGACTCGTCGTTCGACATCGTGAGCAAGGTGGACCGCCAGGAGGTGGACAACGCGCTCAACCAGTCCGTCAAGGAGATCTCCCAGCGCTACGACTTCAAGGGCGTGGGCGCGTCCATCGCGTGGAGCGGCCAGGAGACGATCGTCATCGAGGCGAACTCCGCCGAGCGGGTGCTCGCCGCCCTCGACGTCTTCCAGACCAAGCTCATCAAGCGCGGCGTCTCGCTCAAGGCCTTCGACACCGGCGACAAGGAGCCGGAGTCGTCCGGCAAGGTGTACCGGCTCGCGGGCTCCCTCAAGGAGGGCCTCGCCGGCGAGAGCGCCAAGAAGATCACCAAGATCATCCGGGACGAGGGCCCCAAGGCCGTCAAGACGCAGATCACCGGGGACGAGGTGCGCGTGACCAGCAAGTCGCGCGACGACCTGCAGGCCGTCATCGCCCTGCTCAAGGGCGCCGACCTGGACGTCGCGCTCCAGTTCGTCAACTACCGGTAGCCCGTCCGAGGGAGCGGCATCGACCACCATGCACCCGCGACCCGTCACCGACAGGTGAGCACCGGGGCCCCTTCGGGCGCTCGAGCAGGGCTGCCGCGCGTCGTCGCGACGGACCTGGACGGCACGCTGCTGCGCTCGGACGGCACGGTCTCGGGACGGACGCGGCAGGTCCTGCACGCCGCGGAGGCGGCGGGCACGGAGGTCGTCTTCGTCACCGCGCGGCCGCCGCGCTGGCTGGACGTCCTCGCCGACCTGGTCGGCGGGCACGGGCGCGTCATCTGCCTCGGCGGCGCCGCGGTGTGGGACCTGGCGAGCGGGCAGGCCGTCGACACCTGCGGGTTCGACGAGGGGGTGGTGCGCGACCTCGTCGCGGAGCTGCGCGGCGTCGTGCCCGGCGTGGGGCTGGCGGTCGAGACCGCCCGCGGCCCCGCCTTCGACCCCTGGTTCCCCGACGGGGAGCCGGACCTCGACCGTGCCCTGCGCGCCGTCCCCGTCGAGGAGTCGCTCCGCCCGGCGGACGGGGCGGTCGCCAAGCTCCTCGCCGTCCGCCCGGGCACGCCGGTGCAGGGCTTCGGCGTGGTGCAGCGCGGGGACGTCCGCGACGCCGCGCAGGACGCGTTCTTCGACCGCGTGCGCGGCGTCGTCGGCGACCGTGCCGAGCTGCACTATTCGGGGGCCGCGGGCCTCGCCGAGCTCCTGCCGCCGGGCGTGACCAAGGACGTCGCGCTTGCCCGGTGGTGCGCACGCCTCGGCGTCGACGCCCGCGACGTGTGGGCGTTCGGCGACATGCCCAACGACCTGCCGATGCTGCGCTGGGCGGGACGCGGGCACGCCGTCGCCAACGCCCACCCGGACGTCCTCGCCTGCGCGGACGCCGTCGTGCCCGGCAACGACGAGGACGGCGTCGCCGGCACGATCGAGGCCGCGCTGCGGCAGGCAGGCCTCAGCGGGCAGGGACGGGCAGCCCCGCGCTGACCTGGTTGAACGCCTCCTGGATGAGCTCCACGAGGTGGTCGACCCCGCGCCCCGACGGCGCCCACAGCCGCAGCGCCGCCTGCAGCCCGGCCATCGCGGCCGCCGCGACGAGCCAGGGGTACATGTCGGCCTCCACGTCCGTGCCGGTGTGCGCCGCGACGGCCTCGCGCAGGTCGGCCTCGATCGAGGCGAACCGCGCGACCTGCGCCTGCATCAACGACGGGTGGCGCTCGACGAGCTCCAGGAGCTGGAGCGAGTGGTCCAGCTGCTCCGCGGTGCGGCTCTCGAAGAGGTCGGAGAGCACCCGGCACAGCGCCTGCAGCGGCGGAGCCTCCTGCACGGCCGCCGCGAACGCCGCCAGCAGCTGCCCCCGGTCCTCCCAGCCCGCCGACACCACCGCCTCCTCCTTGGAGGAGTAGTAGTTGGAGAAGGTGCGCGTCGAGACGACGGCGTCCCGCGCGATCTCCTCGATCGTGACCTGGTCGATGCCCTTCTCGAGCGTCAGACGGAAGGCAGAGTGCGCGATCGCCGCGTGCGTCATCTGCTTCTTGAGTTCCCTCAGGCCGATCTCGGGTGCATCCACGGCGGTCTCCGTCGCGCTCATGGCGATACCGTACCCGATCTCTCCGAATCGGTGATATTGCCTAATCTGCAAACTTACGCAACGGCGCATTCTGCCGGTAGCGCACCCCCGAGACCAGGTTACCCGCGCGACGACCCTCCTGAACCCCCCGTGCGGCTGAAGAACGGGTGACGTCCTGCGGTCCGGACGGACGGCACGTCAGGAGAACGTCTGCATGGCCGTGAGCACCGCCGGCCCCAGCAGGACGATGAACAGCACGGGCAGGATGCAGAGCATGAGGGGGAACACGACCTTGACGGGGATCTGCATGGCCTTCTCCTCCGCCCGCTGCCGGCGCTTCAGCCGCATCTCCGCCGCCTGCGTGCGCAGGACGTCGGCGATCGCGATGCCGTAGGCGTCGGCCTGGATCACCGCCCGGACGAACCGGCGCAGGTCCGGCACGTCGGCGCGCTGCGCCAGCGCCTCGTAGGCCTGGCGGCGGGCCAGCCCCATCCGGACGTCCTGCAGGGTGCGGACGAGCTCCTCCGCCAGCGGCCCCTTGCCCGTCTCCCCCGCCCGCGCCATGGCTGCCTCGAACCCCAGCCCCGCCTCGACCGCGATGGTCATCTGGTCGAGCGTGTCCGCCAGCTCTGTCCCGATCGTCCTGGCCCGCTCCTGCCCCCTGCTGTGCAGGAGCAGCTCCGGCAGGAAGTACGCGCCGACGGTGACGACCAGCGCGAGGAGCACCGGGAGCGCGCCGTCGACGGCGTCCGCGTAGAGGAGACCGGCACCCCCGGCGACGCCGGCGAGGAGCACCTTCGCGCCCAGCAGGCGCTGGAGCGGCCACCCCGGGGGCCGCCCCGCCCGCGACAGCAGCCGGTCCAGGCGGCGGGCAGCGCCAGGCGGCGTCACGAGCTGCACCAGGCGGTGCAGGCCGGCCGGGGCTCCCGGGCGGGTCGTCCCGGCGGGGTCCGACGCCGCGGACGACGCGGCAGGGTCGAGCCCCCGCCGCAGGTTGGCCACGACGCGCCGGCGGTCGTGCCGCGCCGGGTCGAGCACGAGCCAGGCGAGCAGGCCGACGGACACGCTCAGCGCCCCGACGGCGACCAGCGTCACAGGTGTCATGGTGTCGACCCCTCTACCAACGGATGCGGACGGTCTTGCGCAGCCACAGGCCGCCCACCAGCATCATGACGAGCGCAGCCCCCAGCATGGCCAGGCCGAGCGGGCTGCTGGTGAAGCCTGCGACGTAGCCCGGGTTGGCCACCGAGAGGAACCCGGCGGCGCAGACCGGCAGGGCCATGAGGACGATCGCCGAGAGCTTGCCCTCGGCCGCCAGCGCCTTGACCTGGCGGCGGACCTGACCCCGCTCGCGGATGGTCGAGGCGACACCGTCGAGCACGTCGGCGAGATTGCCCCCGACCTCACGGTTGACCGCGATCGCCTGGGTGACCCAGTCGAAGTCCTGGCTGGCGGTGCGCACGGCGGTCTCCGCGAGCGTGCGCGTGAGGTCGCGCCCCACCCGGGTCTCGTTCACCACTCGCGCGAACTCCTGCGAGGTGGGCTCCTCGGCCTCGCGCGCGACCGAGTCCAGGGCCTGCAGCAGGCTGTGCCCGGCGCGCAGCGCACCGGCCAGGAGCTGGAGCGTGTCCTCGAGCTGGTCGGCGAAGGCGGCCTGCCGCCGCCGGGTCCGCAGACGCAGCCCGGCCCGCGCCCCGACCGGGACGAGCACCGCGAGGAGCAGCCCGGCGAGCGGCCCGACCAGCACCAGCCCGAGCCCGGCGATCGAGACCAGGGCGACGAGGAGCAGGAACACGGCGTCCTGCTGCCGCATGCGGATCCCGGCGAGCTCGAGCGCCCCCCCGACGCCGGCTCCGCCACGCCGGCGGAGCACCGACCCGAGGGCGGCGGTGAGGGTCGCCGCTGTCCGCTCGAGCAGCCCCGGCCCGACGACGACGCCCGGGCGGCGGCGCGCGAGCGGCAGCCGGCCCGACGGCGTCAGCACCAGGTAGACCATGATCAGCACCCCGGCCGCCACGGCGCCCGCGCCGACCAGCACCCCCGCGCTCACCGCCGTCCTCCCGGTGCCCCGTCGCCGAAGACGTGCGGGGACAGCGCGATCCCCAGCTCCGCGAAGCGGTCCGTGAACCGGGGGCGCACCCCGGTCGGCACGGGGACGCCGAGGAACCGGCCCGAGGCGGCGTCGACCCCGGCGGCGTAGTCGAACAGGAACGCGTCCTGCAGCGTGACGGTCTGCCCCTCCATGCCCTGCACCTCGGTCACGGCCGTCACCCGCCGGGAGCCGTCGCGCAGGCGCGTGAGCTGGATGACCACGTCGACCGCCGACGCGATCTGCTCCCGGATCGCGCGCAGCGGCAGGTCCATCCCCGCCATCAGCACCAGGGTCTCGAGGCGCGCGATCGCGTCGCGGGGCGAGTTCGCGTGCACGGTCGACAGGGAGCCGTCGTGCCCGGTGTTCATGGCCTGCAGCATGTCGAGGGTCTCGCCGCCGCGGACCTCCCCGACGACGATGCGGTCGGGCCGCATGCGCAGCGAGTTGCGGACGAGCTCGCGGATGCCGACCTCGCCCTTGCCCTCGGCGTTCGGCGGGCGGCTCTCGAGCCGCACCAGGTGCTCCTGCTGGAGCTGGAGCTCGACGGCGTCCTCGATCGTCACGATGCGCTCGCCCTCGGGGATGAACGACGACAGGACGTTGAGCAGCGTCGTCTTCCCCGTGCCGGTGCCGCCCGAGACGATGACGTTCAGGCGAGCCTCCACGCAGGCCTGCAGCAGCTCCGCCATCGCGGGCGTGAGGGTGCCGAAGCGGAGGAGGTCGTGCACCTTGAAGGGGTCCTTGGCGAACTTGCGGATCGTCAGCGAGGACCCGCCGAACGTGAGCGGGGGGATGACCGCGTTGACCCGCGAGCCGTCCGCGAGGCGGGCGTCGACGAGCGGGGACGACTCGTCGATGCGCCGCCCGACGCGCGACACGATCCGCTCGATGATCCGCCGCAGGTGCGCCTCGGAGGCGAAGCGTGCCTCCGTGAGGCGCAGGCGTCCGTCCTGCTCCACGTAGATGCGGTCGTGCCCGTTGACCATGATCTCGGTCACGGTGGGGTCGTCGAGGAGGTGCTGCAGCGGGCCGTGGCCGAGCACGTCGTCCTGCACGTCGGACACCAGGCGGCGGCGCTGCTCGGCCGTGAGGGGCAGGTCCTGCTCCTCGACGACGGCGTTGAGCTCGCCGCGGACCAGCGCGTGCAGCCGCTCCTCGCTCATCGTCGGGTCGGCCAGGCGCGCGCCGAGCCGCTCGAAGAGGGTGGTCGAGGCGCTCTCCTTGAGCTTCCCGAGGCCCTCGGAGGAGGTCGGGGCCGCCGGCGGGTCCGCGGGGTCCGGCCCCGCCGTCTCCACGGCGGTGGGCGCGGTCGCCGGGGTGCCGGACGGCGCGGTGGACGGCGCGGGGCCGGCCGGCGCCGTGTCGCGGCCGGCCAGCGCGAGCCGCTCGCTGAGCCTCATCGTCGTCCTCCGAAGTGCCGTCCGCGCGGGCGCCCGGTCACGCGCGACCCCTCGTCCGTGAACCGTGCCGCGAGGGACCGCAGCGGCTTCGTGATGGGGTCGCGCACACCGCTCTGGAGCACCGGCACGCCGAGGTTCACCGACGCCGGCACCGCGCGCGACCGGGGCAGCACGAGGTCTACGGAGGTGCCGAGCGTGGCGGTGACGTCGGCGAGCGAGAGCCCGCTGGCGCGGTCGGCGAAGTTCATCGCGACGAACCGGCCGTCCGGGAACACGCCGAGGGCGTCGAGCACGTCGAGCTCCTTGCGCAGCCCCCGCACCCCGGGCACGTCCATGCTCGCGAGCAGCACCGGGTCGGTGGTCCGGTCGAGCGCCGCGAGCGTGTGCTCTGACAGGCCGGGCGCGGTGTCCACGACCACGTGGCGGAACTCGCCGGCCAGCGCCGCGAGGAGGTGGTCGACGTCGGCGCCCGTGACACCGTCGGCGTCGGCCGGGTCGTCGACGCCGCAGACCACGGACAGCCCGGTGGCCGGGTGGAGGGTGAGGAAGGTCTTCAGGACCATCCCGTCCCCCGTGGCGGCCCCGCGGACCGCGTCCGGGAGCGCGTGCTGCGGCGAGAGGTCCAGCGCGCTGGCGACGTCGCCGAACTGGACGTCCAGGTCGACGAGGACGGTGGAGTGCGGCTCCGCGAGCGCGAGCCCCACGGCGAGGTTGGTCGCGACCGTCGTCTTGCCCACGCCGCCCTTCGGCGACAGGACGGTGACGACGCGGCCGGGACGCTCCACGTCCCGGTCCCGCGGGCTCGCCGCGGGGAGGGCCAGGCTGCTCATTCGTCCACGTTCTCCTCGGTCACGGTGCGGGTGCCCTGCTGCCGGGCGTCGGCGGGCTCGAGCGACAGCCAGATGCGGCCGTGCTCCTGCGCCCAGACCACCGTCTCGGCGTCGTGCGCCGTGAGGGCGAACGTGATCATCACGCTGCCCTCCGGGGCGGCGGTCGGCGGTGGTGCGGTCTCGTCGCCCCCGTCCTGCGGTGCCGCCGGGGTGATGCCGCCCTGCACGCGCGTGACGAGCACCTTGTGCAGGGTGAGGTGGGTCTCGGCCGGCTCGTCCTTGCTGACGAAGACGCCGACGGTGTCGCCCGCCGCGATGGTGCTGCCGACCACGCGCTGGGTCTCGAGCAGCACGGACACCTCCTGCATGCCCTTCGGCACGTGCGGGCCGGCGTCCTGCGCCGGGGCGGCGAAGCGCGCGGCGACGAGCTGCTCCCCGGGCACGAGGTCCGCCACGACCTCCTGCCCCGCGACCTGGTCGAGGGAGGTGAGGGCGCCGTCGGCGACCGCCTTGGCGGGCAGCTCCTCGAGCGTCACCCGGTCGGCCGCGACCGAGGCGGCGGCGCCCGCCGGGATCGGTTCCGTGACCACGAGCACGTCGGTGGTCCGCATGCCGGCCATGGCGCGGCTGTCGGAGGCGCCGACGTAGCCCAGGAGGAGGACGCCGCCCACGATGGCGAGCACGACGGCCACGAGGGCCGCGAGGAGACGACGGTTCACGGTCGGGATCCTTGGGACGAGGAGAGCGGGGCGGTCGCCGTCGAGGGCGGCGCGGGGTCAGTTCGTGAGCGCGACGACGGACGCGCCCAGGCGGGGGGCACCGGCGCCCAGGGTGAAGCTGTCGTCCAGCTCGACGATCCGGACGAAGTAGCCCTGGATGCACCGGACGTTGCCCTTGCAGGTGCCGGCGGCGCTCCACGAGTACTGGCCGACGAAGTGGTAGCCCGTGAGGCGGAAGGCGGCGTAGCCGTAGAGCCGGTACCAGGCGTTGCTGCCGGAGCTGCCCGCCTGGTCGTAGAGCGGCAGCAGCACGGTCTGGTCCTGCACGGCGGCGAAGTCGGTCGTGGTGCACCCCGAGGGCACGGACTCCCCCGGGCTCGACCACAGGACCTCGCCCACGCTGCTGCTCGTCCGGCACGAGCCGGCGTTCACGGTCAGCCACCCGAACCCGCCGGGCACGACGTTGCCGGACGGGCCGGTGCAGGACGTGCCGGAGGACTTGGTGAAGAAGATGGTGCGCTCGGTGGTCCCCGACGGGAGCCCTCCCCCGGTCTGCGCCTGGAACTCGCACCACGAGAAGGCCAGCGGCAGCACCGCGGTCCCGGCCGACGGGCCACCCCACGAGGCGGTGGCGCGAGCGGAGACCGTCGACTCGTCGACACCCAGCACGGGTGCGAACCAGTGGGTGCTGACGCCGGAGGTGCTGACCGTGACGGTGCCCCCGCCGGGCGTGGGCGGGGCGCCGACGACCGCCGCGGTGGCAGCGGCCCCCGCGTTCGCCGTGGTGAGCGTGCGGGCGGTCGTGGTCGGCGTGCCGCAGGTGCCGGCGGCGCAGTCCTGCGCGACGGCGAGGGCGGCCGCGTCGGCCGCGGTCTGCAGCTGCTGCCGCTCCGACCACAGCGCGGCCACGTCCACCGCGATGGCGGCGAACCCGATGAGGACGACCATCAGGAGGGCCGTCATCACGGCGACGGCGCCGCGCTCGCCGGCCGCCGGGGGGACCGTGCTCGTGGGGCGGCGGGCCCGGACGCTCGTCAGCCGTGGCATCTCATCGTCGCCTTCCCGGTGAGCGTGATGTCGGAGTCGAAGAACCCGGTCAGGAGGTCCGGGTGGGAGGTCACGGTGACCGTGGCGTTGGCGCCCGTCGTGCCCGCGCACGACGTGGGCGTCACGGAGATCTGGCCGTCCGTCAGGGCCACGGGGGACGCTGCAGCGCGTGTCGCCGCGCGTGCTGCGGCCGGGTCGTTCTTGAGCGCCATGGCCCGCACGCCTTCACGTGCCGCGCCGTCGAGCATGGCCTGCACGTGGTAGAGCCGGCCCAGCTCGACGATGCCGAGGACGAGCACGAGGAGCAGCGGCACGACCAGCGCGAACTCCACCGCGGCGGCGCCGCGCTCGGTGCGCTGGGTCATGCGTCCTCCTCGTGCTCGTCGGGTCGTTCGGGGGTGTCTCCCGGTGCGGCGTGGTCGGCGCACCGGGAGACGGGCGGCGGTCAGCCCGCGGTCGGGACCGTGCCGCCGAGCTTCGTCAGCACGGAGGTGAACAGCGTGTTCAGCTGGCCACCGAGGGCCGCGACCACGGCGATGATCACGACGGCGATGAGGCCGACCAGCAGGCCGTACTCGACGGCCGTGGCTCCCCGCTCGTCCTGGGAGCGGTCCTGCAGGCGGTCGGTGAAGACGTGGAGGGAGGTCGTGATGAAGGCAGCGACTCGGTTCATGAGGGTGATTCCTTGGGAGTTGGTGCCCCGAAGGCCGGAGCGCGTGGTCGGCTGCCATCCGCAGCCGGAGATGACTGTAGGAGCAAACATGCGCAACACGCAAGAGTTTGCTTTAAGAACGTTTACTGCCTGCGAAAATACACAGATGTAAGGTGATTGCAGACCTGGCAAAATTGCATGGTCGAGCGAGTCGGGGCGTGCCACGGGGTCGGAGCGCGCCCGCCGCGTCTCGCTGGGCTCGAGCCCGGGTGTCGCAGCGCATGCCGGTCCCGAGGCTCTCCCCGGGGACCGGCTCAGGAGTCGGACTGGTCGCGCTCCGCCTGCCGGCGGGCCTCGACGATCTCGGCACGCAGCTCCTGGACCTCCGCCACGAGCAGGGCCACCTGCGCCTGGCTGACCATGCCGACAGCGCCGCCGACAGGGCCACCGACGGCGCCGCCGGCCCCCTCGGGCGACCCGCCCGACGCCGACGACGCGTCAGGGTCGTCGCCGACCGTCACGCGCTCCACCAGCCAGGACGAGAGCGTCGCCGTCACGACGCCCAGCAGGGCGATGCCGCCGATCATGAGGCAGGCGGCGATGAGCCGGCCCAGCGGCGAGACGGGGACGAGGTCGCCGTAGCCGACGGTCGTGATGGTCACCATCGCCCACCAGAAGCCGTCGCCGAGGTTCACGATGCTGGCGCCGGGCACGCCGCGCTCGGCCTGCGTCACGGTCAGCGCCCCGACCACCACCAGGAGGAACGTGCCCGCCGCCGCGAAGCGCACCACCCGGCCGCGCAGCCGCACCGCGTTGACCCGGTTGAGGCGGACGACGACGGACACCAGGAGCAGCGGGCGCAGCACCGGCAGCACCACCACGGCCAGCTCCAGGGGGTGCCGCCGCACGTACTGCCACGGGCGCGGGGCCAGCCGGGCGCGCACCAGATAGTCCAGGACGAACAGCACCCAGACGATCGCCAGGACGATCGAGCAGACCGCCTGCACGTCCTCGGAGACATCCGGTCGCGCGATCGGGATGGCGTACGCGACCAGGAAGAGCAGCGACATTGCCGTGAGCGGCCGTTCGGTGGCGTGCTGCCAGCGCCGCAGGCGCATCCTGCCGGCGTCCGGGCCGGGCGCTGCCGGGGGACGCTCAGAGGCGGCGGACGCGTCACGAGTCATCGCTGGTCAGCCTGGCAGAACCGGCCGCCGTCCGCGCCCGGAGGGCTGTCAGTAGCGGGTGATCCCGCCGGGTCCGAACCCCGTGCCGCCGGACATCTTCTCGAGGCGCGCGATGCGGTCCGCCATCGGCGGGTGGGTGGAGAACATCTTCGCCATGCCCGCGCCGCGGAACGGGTTGGCGAGCATGAGGTGGGAGACGTTCTGCAGCTCGCGCGTCTGCGGCAGCGGCGCCTTGGCGGTGCCGGACTCCAGCTTGCGCAGCGCCGAGGCGAGCGCCATCGGGTCGCCGGTGAGCTTGGCGCCGTCCTCGTCCGCGTCGTACTCGCGGGTCCGGGAGATCGCCATCTGGATCATCATGGCCGCGAACGGCGCGAGGATCGCCATCGCCAGCGCCGCGAGCGGGTTGCCGCCCTCGCGGCGGTCGCCGCCGCCGAAGAACAGCAGGAACTGGGCCAGCGACGTGATGACGCCCGCCATCGCCGACGCCACCGACGACGTGAGGATGTCGCGGTTGTACACGTGCATGAGCTCGTGGCCGAGCACCCCGCGCAGCTCCCGCTCGTCGAGCAGGCGCAGGATGCCCTCGGTGCAGCAGACGGCGGCGTTCTTCGGGTTGCGGCCCGTGGCGAAGGCGTTCGGCGCCTGCGTGGGCGAGATGAACAGGCGGGGCATCGGCTGCCGGGCGGCCGTGGAGAGCTCCCGCACGATGCGGTACATCTCCGGCGCCTCCAGCTCCGTCACCGGGTAGGCGTGCATCGCGCGGATGGCGATCTTGTCGGAATTCCAGTAGCCGACGAACGTCGTGATCAGGCCGATCGCGACGAACAGCACGAGCATGCCCTGGCTGCCCCGGAAGAACAGCGCCCACAGGCCGAGGACCACGGCCCACATGACGCCGAAGAGCGCCGCCGTCTTGAGACCGTTGAAGTGCTGGTGGCCCATGTGTCCTGCCGTCCCCTTTCCGTGCCCCCTGCCGTGCACGCGCACCGCAGGATCCCACGGGTTGAACGCGCCGACCGCCCCGGCGGTTCCCGCCGTCGTCGAGCAGCGGCGAGATGCCGCGAGGTAGTCCCCTTCTCGCCGAGGTAGTGGATGGGACCACTACCTCGGCGAGGTGGGAACTACCTCGGCACGAACCGGACTACCTCGGCGAGAAGGGAACTACCTCGGCGTCAGGAGGACGCGCGGCGCTTGGCGATGTCGAGCATCTCCTCGCGCGGGACGACCTTGATGCGCTCGCGCCCGTGCGGCTCGCCGAGGGACTTCTCGTGCTCGTCGAGGAGCACGAAGTCGTCCCACTCGACGACGTCCACGCCGCGGTCGACGAGGAAGTCGAGCACGGCCTGCGGGTCGGCCTGAGTCGCGGTGCGCCCGCCGGTGACGTCGCCCGTCGCCACGTCGCCGCCGTCGCCGACGCCGGTGACGTCCTCGACCAGGTGGCGGATCGTCTCCGACGCGTCCGACTTGGTGTGGCCGATGAGGCCGACCGGGCCGCGCTTGATCCAGCCCGTGGCGTAGACGCCGGGCAGGTGCTCGCCGTCGAGGTCGACGACGCGTCCCTCGCGGTTGGAGATGACGCCCTTGAGCTCGTCGAACGGGATCTCCGGCAGGGGCGACCCGAAGTAGCCGACCGCGCGGTAGACGGCCTGCACCGGCCAGTCGTGGAGCTCGCCGGTGCCCTTGACCGTGCCGTCGCCCTGCAGGGCGGTGCGCTCGGTGCGCAGCGCCGTGACCTTGCCGTCCTCGCCCACCAGCTCGACGGGGGCGTGCAGGAAGTGCAGGTGCAGCCGGCGGGAGGCCTTCTGCGTGGCGGGGTCGACGAGCGTCCAGTCGGTGAGCGTCTTGACGACCTGCTTGGTCTGGTTGGACGACTCGACGGCGGTCATCGAGCCCTCGTCGAAGTCGTAGTCCTCGGGGTAGACGACGATGTCGACGTCGGGCACGTGGCCGAGCTCGCGCAGCTCCAGGGGCGAGAACTTCACCTGGGCGGGACCACGGCGGGCGAAGACGTGCACGTCCGTGACCGGCGAGTCCTTGAGGGTGTCGTAGACGTTGGCCGGGATCTCGGTGGGCAGGAGGTCGTCGGCGTGCTTGGCCAGGATGCGGGCGACGTCGAGGGCGACGTTGCCGGCGCCGAGGACGGCGACCTCCTTGGCCTCCAGCGGCCACGTGCGCGGCACGTCGGGGTGTCCGTCGTACCAGGACACGAAGTCGGCCGCGCCGTACGAGCCCTCGAGGTCGATGCCCGGCACCGGCAGGGCGGCGTCCTTGATGGCACCCGTCGAGAAGATCACGGCGTCGTAGAACTGGCGCAGGTCGTCGAGCTTGAGGTCGACGCCGTAGTCCACGTTGCCCAGCAGGCGGACGTCGCCGCGGCTCAGCACACGGTGCAGCGCGGTGATGATCTGCTTGATGCGGGGGTGGTCCGGGGCGACGCCGTAGCGCACGAGGCCGAACGGGGCGGGGAGGCGCTCGAAGAGGTCGATGCTCACGTCGAGGTCGGTCTTCGACAGGATGTCCGCCGCATAGATGCCGGCGGGTCCTGCGCCGACGATCGCGACGCGCAGAGGTCGGATGCTGCTCACTGCGGGGTACGCCTTCCGGATCGGTGATGCGTGGCGTTCGATTCTAGGAGGATTCTCCTGCGAACTGGTGAGGCTTACCTCACCTCTCAGGGTCCAGCCTTACCCAGGGTGCCACAACCGTCTCATCCGGCGAACAGGCTGTCTCGCCGATCGGGCACGGATGCCACGGGCATCTGCTCAGGGCGCCGCGGTCAACTCCTGCACCGCCCGCGCCAGGTCCTCGCGGGCAGCCCCGCCCGCGGCGCGCAGCGGCCGGTACGCCGGCACCACCGTCACCGCCGCCGCGCCGTCCGAGACCCGCACCGCGCCGGCCGCCCGCGACCCGTAGTCCGCACGCGCCTCCGTCACGCCGCCCGGCACCCGGCGCACGACCCAGCGCGGTGCCTCCTCCCGGCCCACCCAGACCTCGACGGCTCCGTCGGCGACGGCGAGCGCGGCGGGGCTGCCGCCCGTCCCGGCGATCCCGTGCGTCCGGGCGCCGGCCCTCCGGGCCTCGTCGAGCGTCTCGCCGGTCGTGAACGCCGGGACGACGACGGCGCCCGGCCGCAGCCGCGTGACGTGCGCACGGACCGCCTCCGCCCGGCGCACGAGGACGGCGAGGGTCACGACGACGACGATCGCGACCACGAGGAGCGCGATCCAGACCGTGGCGCCCTCCACGCCGTCACGCGACACGGTCAGCGCGAGGCGCCCCGCCGAGAGCGCCAGGAACAGCACGAGCGCCGTGACGAACCACCTGCGTCGCGAACGAGAGTCCACCGTGCCTCCTGAGAGCGTGTACGGATCGTGCGGGATCGTGCTGGATCGTGCTGGAGGGTTCGGACCAGGTCCGGAGGGTCGGTGCCCTGGCGCCGGTCGGGCAGACGGCGAAGGGCGGCCCGGGTGAGCCCGGACCGCCCCTCGACCACGACCTCGATCAGCCGCGGATGCCCTGCGCCAGCTGCGAGTCCGCGTCCGACAGCGTCTGCGCCGCCTGCTCCAGGAACGACGCCATGCCCTCCAGGCCCTCGATGGCCTGCGTCGTACCGGTCGTGAACTCCTCGTACGACGTCTGGAACGCGCCCGACGCCTGGTCGGTCACGAAGCCCGACGACACCAGGTTGTTCACCTGCGTCTGCAGGTTGTGCAGGATGTCCGTCATCTGCTGCTGACCGTTGCGCAGCTGACCCGCCTGCGACCGCAGCTCGTCGTACGTGACGTTCATGTTCGCCATGAGAAGCTCCTTAGCTCACCAGTGGTTCGGCCGGCCCCCTAGCGGCCGATCCGTCGTCCGGGCACGACCCTAGCCGCCGCCCCGAGCACCCGTCGATGGGGACCGCTCCCCATGCGCGGACGAGGCCTGGGGCGTGTCTCCCAGCTGGCAGCTGAGACGATGTGCTCGTGGGCGACGTCCAGGGTCGAGATGATCTGTATGGGTTCGAATGGGATTTCCTCGTGCGCGATCGCGATGGCTTGATCGCGGTGTTCGCGACCGCAGGTGCGGGGACGATCCCTCCGGCCGTCTTCGGTGAGCTCGCCTTGGTGGAGCAGGCCGTCGATGCGCTGGACGAGCTGCCCTCACGAGGCGAGTCAGTAGACCTACGGTCTCAGGATCGCTTGAGCGGCAACTACTCCGAGTGTTTCGAGCTCAGCCGGCGTGGATTATTCACCTACGAATGGCACCTTCACCACGGTCCCTACGAACAGGTCTCGGCGCCGACCGTCCCCTTGGTGATCGAGGACGTGGACCGCGTTCTCGCGAAGGCGGCTGCGCTGCACCGGGTGCCGGTCTCGTTCGCCGAGGCCGCTCAGATCGATATCGACGAGCCGGGTCGTGAGAACGTCCGCAGCCATGCGATGACCGCGGCCGACACCGCTCCAGCGCGGTAGACGACGGCGTGCTTGTCGGAGCCAGCTGCCAGGCCACGCCATTGCTTGAGCAGGTTGAAGGAGCGCGCTCCACGACGTCGCGCCACTTGCAGGTCTCCCGGTCGGCCACCGCCCGAACTGTTCGCGGTTCCGCCACGGGATCCCGGTCCGTCCCCGGTAGGCGATTCCCTCCACCACGTTCGCTTGTCTGCGGCCCACCTGACCTCAGCGTTGCGTGACACGCCCTAGTCGTCCAGGTTCTTGCGCGACAGCCTCGCCCGCCGCTGCTCCTCCACGCGCGCCGTCCGCGCCCGGCGCTCACCGGGGCTGAGCTCCGTCAGGGGGCGGTCGTCGGGCCCGGCGGCGGCCCCCGCGAACCGGCGACGGAGCGCGCGGACGCCGAGCACCGAGGAGGCCACCAGCAGCCCGACGGCGACGACCGCCGCGACCAGGTGCACCGCGTCGGGCACGCCGGGCACGAGCGCCGCGATCGCGAAGGGCCACGCCAGCCCGGCGGGCAGCATGGCCAGCACCGTGCGCCCGTCGACGGTCCAGCCGGCGACGTAGTACCGCATCACCCGGTCGGTGAACGGGCTGGGCCGGACAGGCTGCAGCGACAGCGCGACGCCCGTGAGCGTCGGCGGGCCGAACGACGTGCCCCAGGCGCCGCGTGTGGTGTACGACAGCCTCTCGCCGCGGTAGCGCCGGTCCAGGCTGCGCCCGACGTACACGAAGGACAGCACCGCCAGGGGCCACGACGCCGTCAGCACGTGCCACCCGCCCGCGCCGACGGCCAGGGCCAGGATCGGCAGCGCGACCACCAGCAGGCCGACCGCCCCGAGCGGGTCCGACAGCCGGTCCCCGACGCCGGCGACGAGGTCCTCGGAGTCGACGAACGCGAGGTAGGGCACGGAACCCACGAGGAGGAGCACCACGATCAGCCAGATCGCCGTCCACACGACACCGACGGCCGCATACCCGGCCGGACGCAGGACGACGCTCCAGGACGCCGGCGGGACGTCGTCGCGCACCGCCGCTGCGCGGGCGTCGGCCGTCGTTCGGGGCATGGTTCCTCCACGTCGGTCCGGGTCGGGGGTGACAGACTAGCGGCCGGCGCACCTCAGGGCGCAGGCCAGGACGAGACGACGATAGGACGGACGGCATGAACAGCAAGCGGGACCAGGAGCTCGAGGCCTCGGCGAACCAGGCCATGCGGCCCGCCACCTACGCCCTAGGTGCCGTCGTGGTGGCGTGCGTGCTCGCCGTGGTGCTGAGCGCCGCCGCGCCGGACGTGTTCGCCGCCGTCGGCGGCTGGGTCACCTTCGCCCTGGTGGTCGTGGCCGCGTCCCTGTGGGCAGGGCTGTCCATCGTGCGTCGCACGCGACGGAACGCCGCGCAGGACGAGCCCGGCGCCGGCCGCTGACGCTCGCGCCTGGTCAGGCGGACGCGGCCTGCGCCTCGTCCTCGTCGTCGTCGTCGAGGAACGCGATCGAGTCCACGATCTCGTCGAAGAGCAGCGCGAACGGCTCCGCCGACGGGATGTCCGTGGCGTTCACCCGGACGAACAGCATCCGTGCCGGGTCGTTCGGGTGGGGCATGTGGTACTCGAGGCGCATGGTCAGGACGTCGACCGCCTCGTCCCCCTCGCCGGCCTGCCCCTGCGACATCTCCACGACGCGGGCGGCCGGCCGGCCGTTGCGCTGCACGGCGACCTCACCCTCGGGGTATGCCGCCCGGAGAGCGCCCGCGTAGTCGCCCTCGGCCAGGAGCGGACCGGCCGCGGCGGGCCACTCGTCGTCGAACATGAGGATCGCCGCGGGGAACGGCACGCCCGGGGCGAGCTCGAGGGACATCAGGTACGTGTGCACCCCGATCGACACAGCGTCGCGCGCCGTCGCCAGCAGCTCGTCGACCGCCTGCCGCCGCATGCGCGCGAGCCGGTCCGCGGGACCCACCTGGCGCCGGACCAGACGCTTGATGAACGCCGTGGCCTTCTCGGGGCTCTCCAGCGGGATGCTCACCCAGGTCCCGGGCACGATCACCCGCACCACACCCCCGAGCACCTTCAGCTCGGGCGCCGCCGCCTGCGTCATGCCGTCTCCGTCTCCACCGTGAGCCCCGCGAGCAGGTCGACCATCTCCTGGGCCATGTCGTCGAACGTGCCCACGCTACGCGCCACCGCGGTCACCTCCACCATGTCAGCGCTCTCGGGCGGGAAGACGCCGAGGACCACGCGCTCCTCGAGCACGCCGCTGCCCTCGTCGCCGAGCTCCCCGAAGTGCGTGATCATCGCGTGCAGGCCCTCGACCTCGCCGGCCGCGCAGGTGCCGTCGAACCGGCTCGCGAAGGCGTAGTCGTGCTCCTGCGAGTCCTCGACGCCCGCGGCCAGCTGGGCGGCGAACTCCTCCCGCGCGAGGTCGGGCTGCGCCGCCACGGTCACCATCGCGTCGACGACGCCGAGCTCGGGGCGCCGCACGAGGGCCGCCGTGACGAGACCCCGGATGCCCGTGTCCGCGACCGCGCGGCCGACGTCCTCGAGCTGCGCGGCCAGGCTCGCGGCCAGCTCCTGCGCGGGGACCTCGAGACCGCCCGACGTGCCCGCCTCGGCGACGATCCGCGCCGCCGTCGACCGGGCCCACGCCTCGACGAGGTCAGGCGTCTCGGTGGGCACGGCGTACCAGGACTCGGGCAGCCGCAGCTCGAACCCGGCGATGGGGCGCGTCACCACGAGCCGCCCACGTAGCCGTTGTTGCCGAAGACGTCGCCGAGCCCCGTCACGGCGCTGTTGACGTTGCCGGGCGCGCCGCTGATCTTGCCCCAGCTGCCGCCCGCACCGCTCGACGCCAGCGAGTTGCCCTCGCCGTACGCGCCCCAGCCGTCGCCGCCCGCGATCGCCATGCCGAGGCGTGCCGAGTTGTTCGCCAGGCTCGCCGTCTGGTGGAAGACGGCACCCACGGTCGCGACGGCCTGCGTCGCGCTCGTCAGCCCGTCGATCCGCAGGCCCGTCTGGTTGAAGTGCGAGACCATGTCGATGACGTCGTCGTTGCCCATCGCGAAGCGCGCCGCGCCGTCCTTGTAGGGCAGCGGGAAGTTGGACTTCTGCCACGTCTTGAACGCGTTCTTGTAGAGCCCGTTCTTCGCCATCCCGGCCACCGCCTTGTCCCCCGCCGAGCGCACGAACGGGGACTTCAGGACGTCGGTCACCCGCTGGCCCTTGGTCATCGCCATCGTCTTGCGCGAGCTCTTCAGCAGGGCAGCCCCGAACTTCGCCTTCGCCGCCTGGTTGCTCATCCGCGCCGACGTCTGGACCACCGAGCGCGCCTTCGCGTACTTCGCGAACGAGCCGATCGCCTTGCCGCCGAAGAGGCCCATCACGCCGAGGCCGACGCCGAGCAGCATCTCGCCGAACCCGATGTCCCCCCGCGCGAACTTCACGATGTTCTCGATGATGGAGATGATCGACCCGATCGCGGCGAGGACCAGGAGGATCTGGCCCAGGACCGGGACCCAGGACAGGAAGATCGCCAGGATCCCCGCGATGTCGCAGATGATCTTGAAGACCTTGTAGATGCCCTTGACGACGTTCTTGACCTTGTCCCAGGTGCTGTCCTTGAGGCCGTTGACCTTGTCGCCGGTCACGACCTCGTCGATCGTGCCGATCGCGGTGGTCGCCGCCCGGTTCTTGGCGTCGTGGCCGTCGTTCCAGTAGCCCTCCTGGACGGCGATGTCGCCCTCCAGGTCGGACACGGCGTCGTTCGCCGTCTTCGCGGCGCTCTTCGCCTCGGCCTTCTCGGCGTCGGTGGCGTCGTCGGGCAGGTCGTCCACCCCGTCGTCCGCCCCACGGGCCGTCCGCTGTGCGTCGGCCAGCTGGTGGCGCAGGCTCCGGAGCCGTACCGCCGCCGGGTCCGCCTCGTTCTGGGCGCTGCGCAGCGCGAGACCGTAGGTCGTCAGCGCGTCTCCGGTGGCGGCGTAGCGCTCCTTGGCCTTCTCGATGTCCTCGCGCACGTCGCCCGCGAGCTTGCGCGTGGCCTCCATCGACTTCGCGGTGCTGCTCGTGTCGTCGACGATCTGCTGGAGAGTGCTGACCGACCGCCCGATCGCCTCGGCGAGCTCGCTGTACTTCCGGCCCTTGGACTGGACGACGTCCGCCTCGCCGTCCAGCTCCTCCCACTGGGTGTCAGCCATGTTCGTCGGTCCCCCTACTTCTTCGCCGCGTCTTCGAGCGACTTGGCCAGCTCGCTGTCGATCTCCGTGAACGTGTCGGCGATCTGCGCGATGATGTCGGACAGCTTCTTGACGTTCTCGAGCATCTCGCCGCGCTTGATCTCCCACTTGTCGGCGAAGTCGTTCACGCGGTCGCGCAGGTCGTCGTGGCCCGTCGCCTTGGCCGCAGCCTCAGCGTTCGAGTCCGCGTTCTCCAGCTCGTCGGAGATCGCCTTGAGGTCGTCCTTGAGCGTCCTCAGCTGGTCCATGTCGATCGACAGGTCGTACCCGGCCACAGCTCCCCCTCGTCGTGTGCAGCACGTCGTCCGGCCGCCGGGCAGCACCGTAGCCGAGGGCGACCGCGCGGGTCGATGGGGACCACTCCCCATCGACCCGCGGCCGGTGCCCCGGTCGCCTGCCTCAGTCGTCCAGGACCAGCGGCAGCTGCACGCGCGTGTGCTTGCCGCGTGCGATCCACGCCCCGCGACCGACGGGGAACTCCCCCTTGGCGGCACGCGGCAGCGACGTCTTGAGGATCGTGTCGCCGTCGAGGTTCTCCGGCTGCAGGATCAGGCCGCGGCGCCCGTTCTTCACCTCGCCGAGCAGCGGCCACGTGGCCGACCAGCCCGCGGTCTCCGCCTCGGCGACCAGCAGGTGGTCGCTGCCGCGGATCGCCTTCGTGAGGTCCTGGATCGGCTTGTCCGCCGGGGACTGCAGGTACTCGTTGATCCCCTCGATCAGGACGACGATGCCGGGGTCGACGTCCTCGTCCTGGACGGCGGCGAGCAGGTCCGTGGCGAGCGCCTTGACCTTCTCCACGCCGGTCGCCACCTCGGTCCACGGCAGCTTGTCCGCGATCGCGGAGCGCCCCTGCGCGAACAGGTACATCCGCGCGTCGGGGTTGGCGCGCAGCACCGACCGGGCGATCGAGACGAGCGCGTTGCTGCGCCCGGACCCGGGCGGGCCGGCGACGACCATCGTGCCGGTCGGCTCGAACGGCACCGGCCCCAGCGTGATGCCGTCCAGGCCCAGGACCGGCTGTCCGTCCACCTGCACGGGCAGCTCGCCCGCGCCGTACTCGGTGGGCAGCACGCGCACCTGGGGCGCGGGCCGCACGCCCGCGGACAGCATGGACTGGCCGAGCTTCTCGGTCGCGGCCGCCTGCGCGGACACCGACGTCGTGCCGCCGATGACGGCCACCTGGACCTCGAGCCCGTCCAGCAGCGCCCGGCCGTTCGGCGAGTCCGAGGTGATGACGTCGCGCGGCGCGTTGAAGGCCAGGTACCCGTCGTCCGTCATCCGCAGCAGCAGGTTGCGCTGCACCATCGAGCGCACGTACGTCGGCACGGCGCCCGAGCGGTCGGCGGTGAACACGACGTGCATGCCGAGCGCGCGGCCGTCGTTGAGGATGTCGCGGAAGACGTCGAACCACTCCGCGCGGCCCGCGCCGACCTCGAAGTCGTCCCGGAAGCCGGGGAAGCCGTCCACGAGCAGCAGGATGCGCGGCACGTCGGGCCGCCCGCTGAGCTGGCGGTACTCGGTGACGCTCGACGCCGACACCGCGGCGAAGGCCTCCCCGCGCCGCTGCAGCTCGTCGCGCAGCATGCGCATGAGCCCGACGACGCGCTCGACGTCGTCCCCGCGCGCGATCGTCCCGACGTGCGGCAGGGCGGACAGCATCCGCAGCGCGCCCGCCGCGAAGTCCAGGCCGTACACGTGCACGGGGCCGCCGCGCGGCGTGATGCCCGCCGCGGCCGCGAGCGTGCGCAGGGCCGTGCTCTTGCCCGCGCCGCCCGTGCCGTACACGCCCAGGTGACCGTCGACGTCGGGCACGAAGTACACGGGCCGCTGCGCCTGCTGCTCCGGGATGTCGGCGACGCCGAGCAGGAGCTCGGTGTCGGTGCGCTGGTGCAGGCGGGTGAGGTCGTAGGCGTCCGCCATCGAGTCGAGCCACGGGCGGCGCGGCACGGGCAGGCGCCCGGCCTCGAACGCCTCGCGGACCCGCGCGACGAGCCGCTGCTGGTCGTTGGGCCCGAGGTCGACGTCGTCGTCCACGGCGGCCGACGGGTCGACCGGTTCCTCCCACCGCTCCTCGCGGCCGAAGTGCAGGCCCGCGACCTCGATCGCGGCCCGCTCCGGGTCGCGGGTGCTCCAGGCCCCCGCGTACCCGGACTGGAACGCCTGGAGGCGGCCCGGTCCGGTCTTCACCACGCCGCGGCCCGGGATGGCCGGGTCGATGTGCGCGGCGTCCTTGATGTCGACGACGTCGCTGGAGTCGGACTCGTCGGCCATGCGCAGCGCCACGCGCAGGTTCGTGTTCGCGCGCAGGTTGTCCTTGATGACGCCCGCCGGGCGCTGCGTGGCCATGATCAGGTGGATGCCGAGCGAACGGCCGCGCTGGGCGACGTCCACGACCCCGTCGACGAACTCCGGCACGTCGCCCACCAGCGCCGCGAACTCGTCGATGACGATGACGAGGGCCGGCGGGGTCTCCGGGTCGCCGCGCTTCTCCAGCTCGAGCAGGTCCTTGACCTTCTTGCGGTTGAACAGGTGCTCGCGGTGGTGCAGCTCGGCGCGCAGCGAGGTGAGCGCCCGCAGCACCAGGTGCTGGCTCAGGTCGGTCACGAGACCGACGCAGTGCGGCAGCTGGACGCAGTCCGCGAACGCGGAGCCGCCCTTGTAGTCCACGAACAGGAACGTGACCCGGTCCGGGCTGTACTCGGCGGCCATCGCCAGCACCCAGGCCTGCAGGAACTCCGACTTGCCGGCGCCGGTCGTGCCGCCCACCAGGGCGTGCGGGCCCTGCGAGCGCAGGTCGAGGTGCTGGGCGTCCAGGCCCGCCGAGCCCACGATGGCGCGCAACGAGCCGGCGCGCTTGCGCGGCGCCACCTGGGTGCGGTCGTAGATCGACAGGTTCTGCCGCCAGCGCTCCAGCACGGCGGCCGGGTCCTCGAACAGGTCGTGGCCCAGCAGCGCGGGCATCGTCACGGACCGCGGCAGGTCCGAGGAGTCCGCGACGATGGCGCCCGCGTCGAACACCGGCGCCAGCCGGCGCCCGTAGTCGAGCGCCGACGTCGGGTCGACCGTCTCGAGCTCGACGTCGTCCACCCAGCGGCCGAGGCGCACCATGCCGACGCGCGGCCCGTGCTCGCCCAGGTCCACGAACGTGCGGCACGCCGCCGGGAGCGCCGCGGTGTCCGCGGAGATCCACAGGGGGTACACGCCCGCGTCCGGGCCCTGCTCGGCGAGCTGCACCAGGCGCGCCCGGTCGACGTCGATGTCGTCGGAGATCACGACGACCACCGCCGGCACCGGCGACCGGGTGCCGGCGTCGGCCTTGCTGCCGCCGACCTCGCCGCCCCGCTCCAGGGCGGCGTCGTCGTCGTCGATCGCGCCGCGCCGCTGGGCGCCGCCGCGCTGGGCGCGCAGGCGCGTCGTGACGAGCTCCTCGAGCTCGGCGACGAGCCGCGCCGCACCGCTCGCCGAGTCCGCCAGGTGGTGGCCCTCGACGGGGCTCTGCGGCGACGACGTGTGCGGGATCCACGTGAGCCACTGCAGGTGCGTGCTCCACACGGGGCTCACCATGCCGGTGACGACCAGCTCCGACGGCGAGTGCAGGCCGGTCAGCTGGAGCAGCACCGCGTTGAGGCTGCCGGCCACGGCCCCGGGCGGGCCTGCGAAGCCGAGCGCGCCGGCGTCGTACAGGTTCTCCACCACGGGCACGCCCGACACGTTCTCGTACCGCTGCACCACGGCGTCCAGACGCTCCTGGTACTCCTTGACGAGCGCGCCCCGCGCCGTCTCCTTGACCGAGTTGCGCGAGGGCATCGTGCCGATGCCGAAGCGCACGTTGAGGAAGCTCCAGTGCTCCGGGCGTCGCGTCCACAGCATCGGGCCGTGCCGCATCGACTCGGTGAACACGTGCTGGGTGGCCGGCGCCTCGCGCAGGCGCACCGACCGCTCCTTCTCCTCCTCGCTCGCGAGGGCGTCGCGCAGGGAGTCGAGCCGCTCCTCGAAGCGTGCGACGTCCTTCTCCTTGCGCGCCTTGTCGCGCCTGCTCCGCGTGAGGTAGTTCCCGAGGAGCATGATCGGCGACATCGCGATGAACACCAGCGACAGCAGCCCGCGGCCCATGGCGATCATGAACCCGCCCATGAGCAGCGGCGCGAGCATGGCGAGCAGCGGGAAGGGCTGCGCCTCGGTCTCGGTGGGCACCTCGGGGGCGTCGAACTCCGTGCCCCGGTAGCGCGCCTCGACGCGCGGCGACCGCGTGAACGGGACCGGCCCGGCCTTGGGCGCCACGCCCGTGAGGGTCTGCGGCTTGCGCCGCTCGATCGTCATCACCGTGTCACCGACGGTGACCCGCTGGCTGCCGTCCACGCGCAGGCGCTGCACGTGGTCGCCGTCCACCAGGAGGCCGTTCGCGGAGCCCAGGTCGACGACGTCGACGACGTCCGACACGTCCAGGCGCAGGTGCTGCTTCGACACCAGCGGGTCCCGCAGCACGACGTCGCACCCCGGCGCGCGGCCGAGCACCCAGCTGCCCTCCGGCAGGTCGATGGAGCTGCCGTCGGTGAACCGCAGGCTGGCGCGCACGTCGCGCCCGCCCGGGTAGTCGAAGCCGGGCCGGTCGAGGTCGACGACGGCCACCTCCGCCCCCGAGCCGATCCAGGCCTCGCCGAGCGCGGCGTCGGCGGGCAGCCGCACGGGGCGGTCCTGCCCGGGCAGGCGTGCCTCCAGCGTCCGGCGCCGGTGGTCCACCACCCCCGGGCCGGCCGGGTCCACGCGGGCGATCGTCGAGGCGACCTCGCCGATCGTCGCGCCCGCGTCCGCGGTGACGACGACGTCGTCCTGCGTGGTGTCCGGGCGCCGGAGCGTCACCTTGACGCGCATCGCTCTCCTCGGGTCGTTCGGTCAGGTCGTTCGGGCGGGTCGTCGGTCAGGCTCGGTGCGGCGGGGCATGACGCCAGGTGTCAGCCGTCCCGGCCGCGGCGTGTGACCGCCAGGACCACGGCCGTCACGGCCGCGGCGGCGAGGGCGCTCAGGCCCACCACGCGCCAGGTCGCGGGGTCGGTCAGCTCGCGACCGATCGCGCGGTAGAAGTCGAGGGGCACGCCCGTGCCCACGCCGTCGGACAGCACGCCGGCCGTCACCACGATCACGAACGCGATCGCCGCGCCCCCGATCGCCATCACGACCACGAGCTGCCAGGGCTCGGGGCGCTGCCGCCGGGTCATCCGGCGTCCTTCGGGGCGGCGGTGTCGGCGTCCTTCGGGTCGGGGTCCGGCGGCAGGTCGAGCAGCGGCAGGTCGTCCGCCGTGACGAGCCGGGACGCGACCGCGTACTCGACGAGGCGTGCGCGCCGGTTGGTCGCCAGGCCGCCGGTGCCGCCGCGCAGGCCCTTCACGCCGACCCGGTCGAGCTTCTCGCACACATTGTCGAGCTTGCGGTTGAACCGGGTCGTGGTCCACCCGAGGCGGGCGGCGGCGTCGGCGGAGGAGGGGATCTCCGACAGCCCCGTGCCGTCGCGCCGCAGCATCGGCTCGCACAGCGCCACCACCAGCTGCCGCTGGCTGACCGTGAACGGGATCATCCCGATCGTGGTCGCGCCGCCCTCGGGCTCCTCCGAGCGGATCTCCGCGTACGGCGCGGGGCTGAGGGCCGCGAGGAGCTCGTACGTCGTGGGGCCCGCGGTGAAGACGATCGACGTGCTCGGGAAGACGATCGGCAGCGAAGTGCCCGGCGAGAGCCAGGACTGCACGCCGCCGGCGGCGTCGCACACCGTGGCCGACAGCCGGTTGCCGACGTTGCCCAGCCACCACAGCCCCGACGCGTGCGTGAGCTGGAGGAAGCGTCGGTGCAGGTACGGGTTGTCGTCCAGGGCGAGGTCGCCCTCACGGCCGATCTCGAAGACGGCCTCGGGGTCGGGCCGGAACCACTCGCCCGCGAACTCCAGGGCCAGGTCGCTCATCCCACGCACACTCCCTGCGGCTGCACGGAGAACGCGCCGCTGCGCACGACGACGACCTCGACGCACGTCTGCCCGGACTTCTCCTTCGGCACGGCGACGGTCGGCTTGGTGACCTCCTGGTAGTGCGCCTCGCCGAGGGCCTTGGCCTCGCGCCACCCGTAGGTGTCGCCGTCCAGCGGGTCCGGGTTGGTCCAGGTGAAGACGACCTTGTCACCCTTCACCTTCCCCTTGAGGTCGGTCACCGACGGCACGAGGCCGCCGAGGTTGTCCGCGGGCGGGGCGGGGTCGTCGCCCTGGCCGGTGGCGACGGGGGTCACCGGGTCGTCCGCGTCGGACGCGTCGGGCCACAGCACGACGGCGAGCGTCACGACCAGGGCGGTCACGACGGCGGCCAGCCCCACCACGAGGGCGACGACCGCCCCGCTGCGGCGCGGAGGCGCCGCCTCCTCGGGGGCCGGCGGCGCGGCTATGGGGGCCGTCGCCGCGGGCGCCATCGAGCGGTGCACCGTGTCGCCCAGGTCGTCGGCGAGCACCGCCGACGTCCCCGTGACCGTGGAGGAGGCCGCGGTCGGCGCGGGCACGGACGCCGTCCACGCCGGGCGGGCCGCCGGGGCGGGCGCGCCGGCCGTGGCGAGCGCGGCAGCCGCCGCGGGCCCGCGCGGGTCGACCGACACCACCTCGCGCAGCCGGGTGCCGACCTCGTCCTCGTCGGCCGGGGCGTCGCCGTCGTCGTCGCGCACCTGGCCGCGGTCGTCGAGGAGGTCGATCGGCGTGACGGCGAAGGAGAGCTCGGTCTGCACGGCCTGAAGGGCGCGGGCGAAGGCGAGCGCCGTCGGGTAGCGGGCCTCGGGGTTCTTCGCCATCGCGGTGCTCAGCACGCGCTCGAGCGACGCGGGCACGTCGTTGCGGCCCGTGGTCTGCAGCGGCGCCGACTCGATCCGGGACACGAGGTCCGCGCTGGAGTTGGACCCGCCCGGCACCTCGAACGGGGTGCGGGACGCGAGCAGCGAGTACGTGGTCGCGGCCAGGCCCCACACGTCGGTCGCCACGCCCGTGCGCGGCGGCTCCGCGAACGACTCCGGCGGCGACCACGGGATCGACATGCCCTCCGCGCGGCCGGCGTCGTCCAGCGTGGACGAGATGCCGAAGTCCGTCAGCGCGGGGTGCCCGTACTCGGTGACGAGGATGTTGGCCGGCTTGATGTCACGGTGCAGGATGCCGGCGCGGTGCGACGTCTCGACGGCGCCCGCGACCTGGACGGCGATCCGCAGCACGTCCGGGACGCTGAGCCGCTCGCTGCGGTACCGGGCGCCCAGGTTGGGGCGCGAGCAGTACTCCATCGCGAGGAACGGGCGGCCGTCGGAGGCGACGTCCGCCTCGTACATCGTGACGATGGACGGGTGGGTCGACAGCGTGGCCATCAGGTCGGCCTCGGCCTCGAAGGCCTCCCGCTGACCCTCGTTCGTCCACTCGTGCAGCAGGACCTTCACGGCCACCCGCCGGCGTGGCCGGCGCTGCTGGTAGAGGAAGACGTCCGAGAACCCGCCCGACCCGATGAGGGAGACGTACTCGAACCCCTCGATCTCGGGCGGCGGTGACGGTGGGCGCTTGCGGCTCACTCAGAGGATCCCTTCGAAGGTCAGCGTGACGCCGTCGCCCAGGTCGACGACGTCGCGCGAGACGACCATGACCGGCTCGCCCGGGTGCAGCCGCAGCGGCGGCTGGCCCGACCGCAGCAGGGTGGTGCCGTTCGTCGTGCTCATGTCGCTGACCAGCACGTGCCAGCCCTCGAGCCGCACCTCGACGTGCGAGCGCGAGATGTCCTGCTGCGGGCTCGGCACGGTGACGAGCCGCGGGACGTCGTCGCCGGTGGCCCGCGGCGAGCGGGGCTTACGACCGACGACGACGGGCCGGTCGAGCGTGACCCGCGGCCCCCCACTGACGGCCATCGTGCCGAGCGGCGGGCGCGGCACCTGCCGCGCCTCCCCCACGAGCGACTGACCGCAGGTGGCGCAGTCGTCGCGCTGCGGCGGGTTGGGGTGCCCCGCGGTGCACGACCGCGCGAGGATCAGGGGCCGGCCCGGCAGCGGCGCGGAGGCGAACGCCGGCCCGGGCGGCACCGGCGCGCCGGGCGCCGGCTCCGCCGCGGCCGCGGGCGTCGTGGCCCGCAGGTCGGCGATGGCGGAGGACAGCAC
>NZ_JBHUWC010000026.1:0-31859 GCF_042670225.1 Isoptericola sp. NPDC057191
GGACGCCCTCGCGTCGTCGTACGCCCGCGTCCGGTCAGCCGGACTTGCGGCGGAACATCTTCTGCACCGGTCCCGAGGTCTCGGAGCCGTGCACCTGCCCCGTGTTCGCGTCCTTGCCTGCGGTGGGGTGGCTCGCGGCGTTCTTGCGCTCCAGAGCCTCCCGGAAGCGCGCCTTCGTGTCCTCGGAGGGCTTGGCCGCCTTGGAGTCGTCCGTCGTCATCACGGTCACCTCGTCGTTCGTCGGGGTGGACGTGCCGGCACGGAGTTCCGCGCAGCACCTGGTGCCGTCCAGCATGCGCCAAAGCCAGGCGCGGCGCCAGGGCATTTCGCCCGGAGCGGGCGAAGCGGTCGATCTCAGCGCGAGGCGTCGCGCCCCGCAGCCGCGGGCTCCGCAGCATCGCCCGCGGCGTCCGCGGCATCCGCCGAAGCGGGCTCCCCGTCATCGTCGGCCCGCGCCTCACGCTCGGCCCGCAGGGACGTGATCGCGCTCTCGAAGTCCTCCAGGGACTCGAACGACTGGTAGACGCTGGCGAACCGCAGGTACGCCACCTCGTCCAGCTCCCGCAGCGGCCCCAGGATCGCGAGCCCCACCTCGTTGGCCTCGATCTCCGGGCGGCCCGACCCGCGCAACGTCTCCTCGACGCGCTGGGCCAGCAGGGCCAGGTCGTCGGAGCTCACGGGGCGGCCCTGGCACGCCTTGCGCACCCCGGCGACGACCTTGTCGCGGCTGAACGGCTCGGTCACGCCCGATCGCTTGGCGACCGAGAGGCTCGCCGTCTCGATCGTCGTGAAGCGACGCTGGCACGCCGGGCACTGCCGCCGTCGGCGGATGGACGAACCGTCGTCGGAGGTGCGCGAGTCGATGACTCGCGAGTCCGCATGGCGGCAGAACGGGCAGTGCATCGCTGGTCTCCTGCGCTCGGCTCCGGACCGGCGCCCGGCTGCCCGACAACGTAAGCGGCGGGCCGCGCAGGGCGCAAGCAGGGTCTATCCTCCCATCGCGGCGGACCCGTCCGCACCGCCGTCCACCACCGCACCAGCGCGGGGGTTCAGTCCTGCGGGAGGAGCACGACCTGTCCGGTCTGCAGCTCGGCCGTCGTCAGGCCGTTGAGCTCGCGCAGGTCGGCGACCACGTCGCGCAGGTCCTCGCCTGAGTCGCGCACCGACTGCGCGTACTGCCAGAGCGTCTCCCCCGGCGCGACGGTGTGCAGCCGCACCTCCACGCCCGAGCCCGGCGACTCGGCCACCGCGCGCTGCCCGACGAGCCCTGCGCCGACGAGGACCAGGAGGACCAGGACCGCGATCACCGCGCGGCCCCGGCGGGTGAGTCGAAGCCCGCCGAGCCCGAGGAACCCCGGTGCGTCCGTGGTGCTGCGCGGGTTCTGCATCGTCCTACCTCCGGTACGCGTCGTGTCGCCGCCGCGGCGGCCCGTCGAACATCCGTTCGTCGAACACCTGTACGTCGAACTGCTGTACTAGGTGTACCACGCCCCGGCGACACGGTCGAGACCTGATCGAACAGATGTTTGATGTCCCGCCCGAACTGGCCTAGAGTGACCAGCAGCGCGATGGAAGGTTTGTCGGATTTCATCGGCCCGCCCACGGGCCGCGCCCCTGCAGGACGGAGAACGCGATGACCAGCGGACGGGACCAGGCCCCGGCGTCCATGACGGCTGCTGCGCCGTGGCGGGCGCAGGCGGAGACCCGCGAGGACGCCCCGGCGGCACCCCCGGTCGCCCTGGCGTCGGTGAGCGAGCTCGCCCCCTCGGCCGACCGCCTCACGCCGCGCCAGCGGCGGGTGCTGGAGACGATCCGGCGCTCCGTCGAGGACCGCGGATACCCGCCGACGATGCGGGAGATCGGCGAGGCCGTCGGCCTGGCGAGCCCCTCCTCGGTCAAGCACCAGCTCACGACGCTCGAGCGCAAGGGCTACCTCCGCCGCGACCCGAACCGGCCGCGTGCGATCGAGGTCGTCGACCCGGAGTCGCCGGCGGCGGAGGCTGCGGGGCACGAGCCCGCTCCCCGGACGTCCGGCTTCGTCGCCGGGTCGGTCGCCGGCTCCGACGCAGAGGCCGCGGGGGCGCCGTCCTACGTCCCGCTCGTGGGGCGGATCGCGGCCGGCGGCCCGATCCTCGCCGAGCAGGTCGTCGAGGACGTGTTCCCGCTCCCTCGACAGATCGTGGGCGACGGTGACCTGTTCCTGCTGAAGGTCGCCGGCGACTCGATGGTCGAGGCGGCCATCTGCGACGGCGACTGGGTCGTGGTGCGCAGCCAGCCGGTCGCGGAGAACGGCGAGGTCGTCGCGGCGATGATCGACGGTGAGGCCACGGTCAAGACCTTCAAGCAGACCGGCGGGCACACCTGGCTCATGCCGCAGAACAGCGCCTACTCCCCGATCCCGGGGGACGAGGCCCAGGTGCTGGGACGCGTCGTGGCGGTGCTCCGCAGCCTCTGAGGGCGCTCACCCGCCCGCCGGTGCGGCACCAGGTCGCCGGGTGGCGCGGACCGTCAGAGGCCGAGCCGGCGCTGCACCTCGCGCATCCCCTCGGCCGACGCCCGCAGGCCTGCCACCTCGTCGTCGGACAGCGGGGTGTCGATCGTCTCAGCCACGCCGCGCCGGTCCACGAGTGACGGCACGGACAGGCAGACGTCGCTGATCCCGTAGAACCCGTCGAGTCGCGAGGACACGTTCATCACGCGGTGCTCGTCGTTGAGGACCGCCTCGATGATGCGGGTGGCGGCCAGGCCGACGGCGTAGTTGGTGGCGCCCTTGCCCGCGATGACCCGGTAGGCGGACTCGACCACGTCGGTGGCGATCTGGCTGCGGGCAGTCTCGTCGAGCGGCGGGCGTCCCCGGAAGGGACGCCAGTCGAGAAGCGGCACCCCGGCGATCGACGCCGAGCTCCACAGCACGATCTCCGAGTCTCCGTGCTCGCCCGCGATGTTCGCGTGCACGTTCCCGACGGCGACGCCGCAGTGCCGGGCGAGGGCGTCGCGCAGCCGGGACGAGTCGAGCACCGTGCCGCTGCCGAAGACCCGCTCCCGGGGCAGACCGCTGACCTCCTGGGCGGCGTAGGTGACCACGTCGACGGGGTTGGTCACCATGAGGTAGATCGCGTCCGGCGCCACCTCCAGCAGCTGCGGCAGGATCTTCTTCGTGAGGCCCACGGTCGCCTCGGCCAGGTCCAGGCGGCTCTGGCCGGGCTTCTGCTTCGCCCCGGCCGTGACCGCCACGACGTCGGCCCCGCGGCACACCTCGATGTCGTCGGAACCCTCGATCTCGGCCTGAGGGATGAACATGCCGCCGTGCCGGAGGTCCAGCGCCTCGGCCTCCACCTTGGCGCGGTTGACGTCCATCAGGGCCACGGACCGCGCCGCGCCACGGGCGAGCGCGGCGTACGCGAGCGTGGAACCCACCGCCCCGGCGCCGACGATCGCGAGCTTGGTCGTGCTGCGAGTGCTCTCCACGGCCCCAGGCTAGGTGTCGAGCCGCCGCAGCGCAGCGCGGACCAGCTCGCCGTCCGTCGTCGGCCAGAAGTCCGGCATGGACCGGGTGAGGAACGACCCGTAGCGGGCGGTCGCGAGGCGCGGGTCCAGCACAGCGACGACGCCGCGGTCCTCGCCGGTGCGGACCAACCGCCCGGCCCCCTGCGCCAGCAGGAGTGCCGCGTGCGTGGCGGAGACCTGCATGAACCCGTTGCCGCCCGCCTGCTCCACCGACCGGGCGCGCGCCGCCTTCACCGGGTCGTCCGGACGCGGGAAGGGGATGCGGTCGATGAGCACGAGCTGGCAGCTCGGGCCCGGTACGTCCACGCCCTGCCACAGCGAGAGCGTGCCGAAGAGGCACGTCGCCGGGTCGTCGGCGAACTGCCGCACCAGGGTGGGCAGCTGGTCGTCCCCCTGGCACAGGACGGGCACCTCGAGCCGCTCGCGCATCGCCTCCGCCGCCGCGAGCGCGGCGCGCCGCGACGAGAACAGACCGAGGGTGCGTCCTCCCGCTGCCTCGATCAGGCCGGCGATCTCGTCGAGCTGGGCGTCGGTGGTCGGTTCACGACCGGGCGCCGGCAGGTGCCGGGCCACGTAGAGGATGCCCTGGCGCGGGTAGTCGAACGGACTGCCGACGTCGAGCCCGGTCCAGTCCGGCGTGTCGTGCGTGCCGTCCGAGCCGGCGAGGCCGAGGGACCGCGCGACCGGGTCGAACGTGCCGCCCAGTGCCAGCGTGGCGGAGGTGAAGACGCCGGTCGCCTCCCCGAGCAGGTGGGTGCGGATGAGGCCCGCCACCGCGAGCGGGGCGGCGTGCAGCCGGGTGACGCCGTCACCGGCCCAGGGGGCGTTCTCGGGCGGTCGCGAGCACCACAGGACGTCGGCCGTCGTGTCCTCGGCCGCCATGCGTTCGGCGACCTCGAACAGCTGGAGCACGGCGGACTGCGCCATCTTCGTGCCGGCGTCCGGCGCGCCCTTGTCCTTCGCCTGGGGCTCCCCCTGCGGCTTGAGCCGCGTGAGGAGCTCGCGCGCGGCGTCGCGCACGGCGGCCACGGCGGACCGCAGGTCGTCGGGCAGGCCCTGCGGGAAGCGTTCCGCCGGTGCCGTCGCGAGCAGGCTCCCGAGCTGCTGCGACGCCGCGTCCAGCGCCGACGTCTCGGTGCCGCCGTGCCGGCGCGCGAGGCGCGCGGCGTGCTCCACGACCGTCAGCGACAGGTCCACGGTGGCCGCGGCGGTCACCCGCTCCGCCAGCTCGTGCGCCTCGTCGACGACGACGGCGTCGTGCTCGGGCAGGACGCCCGGGCTCCCCGACACGGCGATGCCCAGCATGGCGTGGTTCGTCACGACGACGTCGGCGTCGCGTGCGGCGGCGCGAGCGCGCTCGGGGAAGCACTCGGCCAGCAGGGGGCAGCGGTTGCCGAGGCACTCCAGCGCGGTGACCGACACCTGTCGCCAGGCGCGGTCGGGGACGCCGGGGACGAGGTCGTCGCGGTCGCCCGTCTCGGTCTCCTCGGCCCAGGCGTGCAGCCGGCGGACCTGGTCGGCGAGGCTGGTGGCGTCGTCGGCGCGCCCGCCCCGGCCACGGCCGCCGGACGGCGCGGGGTGCTGCTCCGCCCCGGCGCCCTCCCCCGGGCCCGGGTCGGCCGGGAGGTCGAAGAGGGTGGCGCCCTCGACCGGGTAGCCCCCGGTGACCTTGTGCTTGCACAGGTAGTTGTGCCACCCCTTGAGCAGGGCGACCTTCGGCGCGCGCGGGAGCCTGGGGCCCACCGTCTCGGCCACCAGCGGCAGGTCGCGCGTCACGACCTGCCGCTGGAGCGCCAGCGTGGCGGTCGAGACGATGACGCGCTTGCCGTCGACGACGGCGTGCCGCACGGCGGGGACGAGGTAGGCGAGCGACTTGCCCGTGCCGGTCCCGGCCTGGACGAGGAGGTGGCGCCCTCCGTCGACGGACTCCGCGACCGCGGCCGCCATCTGGTGCTGCCCCTCGCGCCGTCCGCCGCCGAGGGCTCCCACCGCCAGGTCGAGGAGCTGCTGGGCGTCGGGGGTGTCGGCGGAGGTCACCCGACGATCCTAGGGCGGGCCGCCCACCCCGGGGCGCCGCCCGCCCCGGCCCGCACGGCCGCCGGGCGGACCCGGCGACCGGCGGCGTCAGCCCGCGACGGCGACGCTGCGCAGCTCTGCGGCCAGGCTCTCGTCGACGCGGCCACGCAGGCGCGTGCCCTCGGCGAGGTGCTCCTCCGCCACGGAGCCGCCGGTCTCGTGCGCACGGTGCACCAGGTCGCCGCGGGAGTACGGGACCACGAGGTCGATCTCCACCTGCGGCTGGGGCAGCTCCGCGGCCACGAGCTCCCGCAGCTCCGCCATGCCCTCGCCCGAGTGCGCGGACACGACGACGCTGTGCCGCTCGCGCCGCTGCACGCGGCCCACCACGGCCGGGTCGGCGACGTCGGCCTTGTTCAGCACGACGACCTCGCGCACGTCGGCGATGCCGGGGATCTCGGCGAGCACCTCGCGCACGGCCGCGATCTGGCCCTCGGGGTCGGGGTGCGAGGCGTCGACCACGTGCAGGAGCAGCGCGGCGTCGCCCACCTCCTCGAGGGTGGACCGGAACGCCTCGACGAGCTGGTGGGGCAGGTGCCGCACGAAGCCGACGGTGTCGGTGAGCGTGTACGGCCGGCCGTCCTCGGTCCGCGCCTTGCGCACCGTCGGGTCCAGCGTGGCGAACAGGGCGTTCTCCACGAGGACGCCGGCGTCCGTCATCGCGTTCAGGAGCGACGACTTGCCCGCGTTCGTGTAGCCGGCGATCGCCACGTTCGGCACACCGTGCCGCTTGCGGTCGAGCCGCTTCGTCTCGCGACCCGGGGCCATCGCGTCGATCTCGCGGCGCAGCTTGGCCATGCGGTTGCGGATGCGGCGACGGTCCAGCTCGATCTTCGTCTCGCCGGGACCGCGAGATCCCATGCCGGCGCCCTGACCGCCCACCTGGCCACCTGCCTGGCGGGACATCGAGTCACCCCAGCCGCGCAGGCGCGGGAGGAGGTACTCGAGCTGGGCGAGCTCGACCTGGGCCTTGCCCTCCCGGGACTTGGCGTGTTGGGCGAAGATGTCGAGGATGAGCGCGGTCCGGTCGACGACCTTGACCTTGACGATGTCCTCGAGCGCGCGACGCTGGGAGGGCGCGAGCTCCGTGTCGGCGACGACGGTGTCGGCGCCCACCGTGGCGACCATGTCGGCCAGCTCCGCGGCCTTGCCCGAACCGAGGTAGGTGCCGGGGTCCGGCTTCTGCCGGCGCTGCAGCAGCCCGTCGAGGACCTGGGAGCCGGCGGTCTCCGCCAGGGCGGCGAGCTCGCGAAGGGAGACCTCCGCCTCCCGGGCCGCGGCCTCACCGCCGGAGTACATGCCGACGAGCACGACGCGCTCCAGGCGCAGCTGCCGGTACTCGACCTCGGTGACGTCCTCGAGCTCCGTGGAGAGCCCGGCGACGCGTCGCAGCGAGATGCGCTCCTGGAGGTCGAGCTGGTCGCCGTCGTGGGTGGTGTGCACCGTGGCGCCCTCGGCGCGCGCCGTCCCGGCCCGAGCGAGCACCCGCGCCACGACGTCCTGCGCGATCGCCTGGGCGTCGCGCTCCGCCGCGCGACGCTCGGCAGCCGACGTCTCGTCGCCGCCGGTCTCGTCGGCCTGCGGGGTGTCGGGGTTGGTCGGGGTGTGGGTCAAGGTGTGCCTCTCGGGTCGGGATCGACGGTCGAGCCGTCGTACGTCTTCAACAAGGGTCCCACGTGAGATCGTCCCGGTGCAGAGATTTTCGTCGCTCCCGGCCGGTCGAGGCCGCCCCGGCGCCGCGTCGGCGACCTAGGATCGGCGGGTGACCGAGCAGCCCGACCACTACTTCACCGCCCGTCCCGCGTCGGCCGCGGAGCGCCGTCGCGCCGTCGTCCGGCTGGCGGGCCAGGACGTGGAGGTGGATGTCGCGAGCGGCGTCTTCTCCCCCGGCGGCATCGACAAGGGCACCCAGGTGCTGCTGCGCGAGGTGCCACCCGCCCCGGCGACCGGCGACCTGCTCGACCTGGGCTGCGGCTGGGGTCCCGTGGCCCTCACGATGGCGCTCATGTCGCCGGAGGCAACCGTCTGGGCGGTGGACGTCAACGAGCGAGCCCTCGACCTGCTGCGCTCGACGGCGACCCGTCTCGGCCTGGACAACCTCCGGGCCGTGCGCGCCGAGGAGGTCCCCGACGACGTCCGGTTCGCCGCGATCTGGTCGAACCCGCCGATCCGCGTGGGCAAGGCGGTGCTGCACGACCTCCTGCGGGCCTGGCTGCCACGCCTCGGGCCGGACGCGGCAGCCTGGCTGGTGGTGCAGAAGAACCTGGGCTCGGACTCCCTCGCCCGCTGGATCGAGACCGAGCTGGGCCGCGACGTCGAGCGCGCGGCCTCCTCGAAGGGGTTCCGCGTCCTGCGGGTCGCGTGACGGGACGGACCGCCCACCCGTCGGCTCAGTAGCTCAGTAGCTCTGGAGCTCCCACAGGTTCCCGTCGGGGTCGCGCACGTGCGCCGTCCGCATCGTCGGACCCCACTGGGGGCGCGGGGCCGGCGGCGCGACCGGGGAGGCGCCGTGGGCCAGGCACAGCGCGTAGCCCGCGGCGACGTCGTCGACCCGGCTGACCAGCATCGCCGCGTCGTGCGGCGGGAGACCAGCCGGGAGCTCCGCCGGCTGCTCGGCCGTCCCCGTGATCGACGCCATCGCCGTTCGGTCCAGGAGCATCACCGCCCCCTCGGAGCCGATGTCCCAGCTCGCGTAGGGGCCCTCGTGCGTGCCGCGGACGAGCCGGGCGCCGGTGAGCGGCGGCAGGACCGCGTCGTAGAAGCGGAAGCACGCGGCGAAGCGGCGCACGAGCAGTCGGGGATGCATCGCGTCCACGGTTCTCCGATCATAGGTGGTGACTCACTATTGGTGCGCACCCTACAATAGGTCGTCGTGACACGGACCCCGCCGACCCTCACCGGCCTGAGCACCTACCTCCTCGCGCAGACCGGCAAGCGCGCCCGCGCCCGCCTGGCGGACCGCCTGGGGGCGCGCGGGCTGCGGCTGTGGCACCTGGCGGTGCTGGCGGCGCTCGACGACTTCGGGCCGCAGTCCCAGCGCGACGTCGGCGCGCGCTTCGGCATCCATGCCAGCGACGTGACGAAGGTCGTGGACGAGCTCGCGGAGCGGGACCTGGTCAGCCGCGAGCGCGACCCCGCCGACCGGCGCCGCATGGTCCTCGCGCTCACCGCGCCGGGCCGGACGCTCCTCGGCGGCCTGCGTCAGGACGCCGCCGCCGTCCAGGACGAGGTCCTCGCCGCGTTGACGCCCGAGGAGCGCGAGGTGCTGCACGGCCTGCTGCTGCGCGTCCACGGAGACCTGGACACCGCCGACGACCGGGGCGCCCTCGCCCCGGGCGCGTCTCCTCGGGAGACTGAGGGTCGGCCCTCGACGGGCGCCTAGAGCTCGGTCTCGCCGGAGAAGACGAGCTCCGCGGGCCCCGCGAGCTCCACGTGCCCACCCGCGAGCAGACGGACGCGCACGAGGCCGCCGGGCACCTCCACCTCCCAGACGTCGGGCACCGGGTCGGTGGCCCCGGCCTGGGCCCAGGTGCGCACCGCGAGGGCGGCGGCGCACGCACCGGTACCGCACGACCGGGTCTCCCCCACCCCGCGCTCGTGCACGCGCATCCGCAGCCGCCCGACGGGACGCCCGTCGGGGTCCACCGCCTCGGGGAGCGGCACCACGAGCTCCACGTTGGTGCCCTCCGGCGGCAGCGGGTCGACCTCGGGGGCGCGGGTGAGGTCGGCGTCCTCGAGCTCCTCGGTACGCGCGAGGGCGACCACCGTGTGCGGGTTGCCCAGGTCGACGCTCAGCGCGGGCCGGCCGGCGGACCAGCCGCGGACCAGGACGGCGGCGTCGGCACCGCGGGCCGCGGCCTCGTCCCCGCCGGGCAGCGTCCAGGCCCCCATGTCGACCGCGTACCAGCCGCCGGGCTCCTTGCGGACGCGGCGCACCCCGGCGCGCGTACCGAGCGCCAGCTCCTCGCCGGCGGCCAGGTCCGCGAGACCGAGCTCCTCCGCGAACGCCGTGAACACGCGCACGCCGTTGCCGCACATCTCCGCGACGGACCCGTCGGCGTTGCGGTAGTCCATGAACCAGATCGCGGCCGGCTCCTCCGCGAGGACCGCGTCGGCGACCGGTTCACCCGCGCGCGCGACGGCCGCGGTGGGGGTGAGCCGGATGACGCCGTCACCGCCGATCCCGCCGCGGCGGTCCGTGAGGCGCCGCACGTGCTCCGGGGTCAGCTCGAGGTCTCCCCGGGTGTCGGCGACCAGCACGAAGTCGTTCTGGGTGCCGTGACCCTTGGTGAAGCGCAACGTCATGAGCCCAGACTACGGCGCACGGCCCCGGCCCCGGGCTCGGGCAGCGAGCCGGCCTCGGCCGCGCGGACCACCGCGAGCGCCTCGGTCACCAGGTCGGGCGAGCCGGCGTCGAGCCACCGCACCCGCGGGTCGCGACCGAACCAGCCCATCTGCTTGCGGGCCAGGCGCCGGGTGTTCGCGACGACGGCGTCACGAGCGGCGTCGAGGGTGAGCTCTCCGCGCCAGCACGCCAGCAGCTCGGCGTACCCGACGGCGCGTGCCGCCGTCGTGCCCAGCCCCGCGCCGGTGCCGCCCTGCTCCGGGGACGCGAGGCCGCGGACCTCGTCGACGAGCCCCTGGTCCCACATCCGCTCGACCCGGTGCGCCACCCGGGCGTCGAGCACGGCGCGGTCGCAGTCCAGCCCGATCTGGACGGCAGGGCGGACGTGCTCCTGACGGGGCAGGTTGGCCGTGTACGGGCGCCCGGTGAGCTCGATGACCTCGAGGGCGCGGACGATCCGGCGCGTGTTGTGCGGGCCGATCGACGTCGCGGCGCCGGGGTCGAGGTTGGCGAGCTCGTCGTGCAGGGCCCGTCGTCCCTCACGCTCGGCGCGCTCCTCGAGCCGGGCACGCACGCCTGCGTCGGTGCCCGGGAAGTCCATGTGGTCGAGCAGCGCGCGCACGTAGAGGCCGGACCCGCCCACGACGACGGCGCGGGCCCGACGGGCGGTGATGTCGTCCAGGTCGGCGCGGGCGGCCTGCTGGTACCGCGCGACGGAGGCGTCGTCGTGCGGGTCGAGCACGTCGAGCTGGTGGTGCACGATCCCCCGGCGTTCGGCGACCGGCACCTTCGCCGTGCCCACGTCCATGCCGCGGTAGAGCTGGAACGCGTCGGCGTTCACGATCTCGGCGTCCGCCGCGCCGCGCAGGTCCGCCGCACCGCCCGGCGACAGCGCCTGCGCCAGGTCGAGGGCCAGGTCGGACTTGCCGGTGGCCGTCGGGCCGACGACGGCCACGATCACGGGAGCGCCCGAGGGGGTCGGCGCGGGTGGTGCACTCACGCGTCGACCCTAGCCCGCCTGGTCGGGCGTCGGACGTCGGTCACTCGCGCACGACGGGGCTCGCGACGGGGGCGTCGGCGACAGCGCCGGCAGGGGTCGCTGCGGCGACTGCCCGCACGGTGCGCACGCCCTCGGCGACCGAGTAGGCGGCGGGCAGGTGCTCGTGCCCACCGGGGGTTCTGGTGACCTGCCAGGCCCAGCCGTCCGGCGCGGCCGCCGTGTCGAGCGCTGCCGCGACGACCGGGTCCACGACCGGGTCCACGACAGGGTCCACGAGCGGCGAGGCGGTGGCCGCCGCGGCACCGGGGGCACCGGGGGCGCCTGGGGCGCCGGGGGCCAGGCCGCCGGCGACCACGACCCCCCGCGCTCCGCGGAGCGCGGCCGCGGCGTCGCCGTCCGGCCCGTCCGCGGCGACCTCGACCACCCGGACGTCGACGTCCCGCACGCCGGCCCGCCCGAGTGCTGCGCCGAGAGCCAGCAGGACGACCGAGGCGGGCACGTGCGCGGCGTCGGCGGGGGCGGGCGGCCAGGCCGCGACCGCGGGCACCCAGCGGTCGGCGATGCCGGCACCGGCGAGCGACGGGCGCAGGATGGCCGTGCGGGCGGGCGCGCCCCGCGGGACCGGGGCGAGGACCACGAGAGGTCCGTCACCCGTGTCCGCCGGGAGGGCATCAGCGAGGAACCTGTCCAGCGCCGCGTCGACCACGCCGCGGACGACCGTCAGCCGGTCGACCGTCCCGCCCGCACCGGTCACGAGCAGGGGTGTTGCGGGCAGGACCACGGCGCGGGCAGGCACCCGACCAACCTACCGTCGGCCGGGGCCACGCGGCCTGGTCCGCCGGCTGGCCGGGCTCCGCCGTCGCCGCGCGGCCGACGCCGTGTAGCGTGGACGGGTGAGGTTCTTCGGTTCACGCCGGGCAAGCAAGATCCGGCCGACCTCCGTCGGCCCGGACGACGAGCTCGCGGACGACCTGCGCGACGACGATCTCCACGAGCGCATCGAGGGCCTGCTCGCCGGCCAGGTCGGCGGCCCGGACGACGCGTTGTCGCCGCTGTCGCGAGATCGCGTCACGGACTGGATGGAGAGGTCCGGTTTCTCCTATTTCGTCGACTCGGACGGCGACGTCGGCGGCCTGTGGCACGGGTGGCTCTTCTACTTCCTCGTCCTGGGCGAGCGTGCCGAGGTGCTGCAGGTCCGCGGCCAGTGGCACCGCGACCTCAGCATCGACCGCCTCGGCGAGATCCTCGAGCTCTGCAACGAGTGGAACGCCGAGCGGATCTGGCCCAAGACGTACGTCCGCGTGCGCGACGACGGTTCTGTCGTGGTGTGCGCCGAGGTGACCGTGGACGTGGGCAGCGCGGTCGGCGAGGCGCAGCTCGACCAGCTCCTGCAGTGCGGCCTCAGCACGGGGTCGATGTTCTTCGAGCACCTCGACACCACCTTCCGCGACCCGCTGCGGGACGCCTCGTGACCGGCACGGACCGCGCGGACGGCGTCGGTCGCCGCGTGCTTCGCCGCGCCCGCCGTGCGGCCGGCGCGGTCGGCCGCGTCGTCCAGGACGCAGGCGCGCGGGTCGCCGCCCGCGCGGACGGTCCGCCGGCCCGACCCGGCAGGCGGTCCCCCGACCCCCGGCCGCTGTCGAGCGCGCGCGTGGCGGACGACCTCTCGCGCCGCGGCTACCGCTTCCGCACGGACGACGACGGCGACGTCACGGGCACCTGGGACGGCAACCGGTTCTGGTTCCTGCTCCTGGGCGACCACGACGAGATCCTCCAGGTGCGCGGCCGGTGGGCCGGCACCGTGCCGGAGGGCTCCCGCATGGCGGTGCTGCAGGCGGTCAACGACTGGAACCGCGAGCGCGTGTGGCCCAAGGTCTACACCCGGCCGGAGGGCGACGGACTGGCGTTGTACGCGGAGGTGTCGGTGGACTTCGAGCACGGTGCCACGGACGAGCAGCTCGCCGCCACGGTGTCGTGCGGGCTCGTCACGTCGTCGCAGTTCTTCAGCACCGTGGGCGCGATGACCCCCGGCCCCGAGCCCGACGACCTCGGCTGACGACCTCGGTCACGGGGTCGTGCGCCAGCCGTGCGCCGCTCCGGCGCACGGGCCCGCTGCGCAGGTCAGACGCGCAACGAGGGCATGCCGAGCACGACCGGGCCGGACGACGGCGCGTCGCCGCCGTGCGCGTGCTCGTCCTGCCCCCCGCCCAGGCGGGCGGTCTCGCGCTGCGCCCACGCGTCACCCGACCTGGTGCGGCGCACCGCGTAGGGGCCGCCGTCGAGGGCCGAGTCGGCGAGCAGGTGGTGCGGGGCGGCCCGGGTGACCTCGACCGTGACGACGTCGCCAGGGCGCGGCAGGCGGGGGTCGAGCGCTGCGCGCTCGGCGAGACGCGGGTCGTCGAGCGACACCGGGGCGCCGGTGGCCCGGTCGTCACCTGCCAGGACGTCGGCGGGCAGCGCGACGTGCACGAGCCGGTTGTCGGGCGCGCGACCGGAGAGCCGGTGCGCGGCTCCGTCCTTCTTGCCTGCACCCTCGGCCACGAGGACCTCGACCGTGCGGCCGACCTGGCGGGCCGCCTCCTGGCCGGCGATGCGCTCCTGGAGCTCGAGCAGCCGCTCGAAGCGCTCCTGCACGACGTCCTTCGGCAGCTGCTCGTCCATGGTCGCCGCCGGCGTGCCCGGGCGCGGCGAGTACTGGAACATGAACGCCGAGCTGAACCGCGAGGCCTCCACGACGCGCAGCGTCTCGCGGAAGTCCTCCTCGGTCTCGCCGGGGAAGCCGACGATGATGTCGGTGGTGATCGCGGCGTCCGGCATCGCCTCCCGCACGCGGTCGAGGATGCCGAGGAACTTCGCCGACCGGTACGACCGGCGCATCGCCCGCAGCACCCGGTCCGACCCGGACTGCAGCGGCATGTGCAGGCTCGGCATGACGTTGGGGGTCTCGGCCATGGCGGCGATGACGTCGTCCGTGAACGCCGCCGGGTGCGGGGAGGTGAACCGCACCCGCTCCAGCCCTTCGATCGCGCCGCACGCGCGCAGCAGCTTCGCGAACGCCCCGCGGTCGCCGAACTCGACGCCGTAGCTGTTGACGTTCTGTCCGAGCAGGGTCACCTCGACGGCCCCCGCGGCGACGAGCGCCTCGACCTCGGCGAGGACCTCCCCCGGCCGGCGGTCGCGCTCCTTGCCCCGCAGGTGCGGCACGATGCAGAACGTGCAGGTGTTGTTGCAGCCCACGGAGATCGACACCCAGCCCGCGTAGACGGACTCCCGCCGCGTCGGCAGCGTCGAGGGGAAGACCTGCAGCGACTCCGCGATCTCCACCTGCGCCTCGGCGTTGTGCCGCGCCCGCTCCAGGAGGACCGGCAGCGCGTCGAGGTTGTGGGTGCCGAAGACGACGTCCACCCAGGGGGCCTTCGAGACGATCTCGCCGCGGTCCTTCTGCGCGAGGCAGCCGCCGACGGCGATCTGCATCCCCGGCCGGTCCGCCTTGATCCCCGCGAGCTGCCCGAGGTTCCCGTACAGCCGCGTCGCCGCGTTCTCGCGCACCGCGCACGTGTTGATCACCACGACGTCGGCGCGGCTCGCGGCCTCGTCCTCCGCAGTGGCGCGCGCGTAGCCGGCCTGCTCGAGCATGCCGGCCATGTGCTCGGAGTCGTGGACGTTCATCTGGCAGCCCAGGGTGCGCACGAGATAGGTGCGCGGGCCGGGCGCCTGCTCCGTGGTACGGACCGGCGCGGCGGGGCTCTGCGTGGTACTGGACATCGCCACTAGGGTACGGTGCCCGACGGCCGGGCCCCGACGTGGCGACCCTCCCCCTTCTTGCTCGACCTCCCGCTCGACGCGGTCGTCGGCGCCGGACCCGGGCCTGCACGCCCGCCCGCGCCCGCACTGTTACGGAACCGTTGCGGAACCACACTGACCGGTGCTGGTCGCGGTAACACCGAGTGGATAGGTTCGAGAGATGGATCACGACGGCGCGACCACGACGACCGACCCCGCGGGGGAGTCGTCCACCCTCGAGGCCCCCCTCGTCGAGCTCAAGGGCGTCAATAAGCACTTCGGCGACCTGCACGTGCTGCGGGACATCGACCTCACGGTGCACCGTGGCGAGGTCCTGGTCGTGATCGGTCCGTCCGGCTCCGGCAAGTCCACGCTGTGCCGCGCGATCAACCGCCTCGAGACCATCGACTCGGGCGAGGTCCGCATCGACGGGCAGCCGCTGCCCGAGGAGGGCCGGGCCCTCGCCAAGCTGCGTGCCGACGTCGGCATGGTGTTCCAGTCCTTCAACCTCTTCGCCCACAAGACGATCCTCGACAACGTCATGCTCGGGCCGGTGAAGGTCCGCAAGGAGCGGTCGCCCGCCGCGAAGGAGCGTGCCCTGCAGCTGCTCGACCGGGTCGGCGTGAAGAACCAGGCCCAGAAGATGCCGGCGCAGCTCTCCGGCGGGCAGCAGCAGCGCGTCGCGATCGCGCGGGCGCTCGCCATGAAGCCCAAGGTGATGCTCTTCGACGAGCCGACGTCGGCGCTCGACCCGGAGATGATCAACGAGGTGCTGGACGTCATGGTCGCCCTCGCCAAGGAGGGCATGACGATGATCGTCGTCACGCACGAGATGGGCTTTGCCCGCAAGGCCGCGAACCGCGTCGTCTTCATGGCCGACGGCCAGATCGTCGAGGAGGCCACGCCCGAGGAGTTCTTCACCGCGCCGCGCAGCGACCGGGCGAAGGACTTCCTGTCCAAGATCCTCTCTCACTGACCCCGCGGGCTGGATCCGGACCGGAACCGGCCTCTCAACGACGAAGGGTAAGAAAGATGCGCACACGACACGTAGGTGCCGCGACGCTCGCCGCACTGACCGCGCTCACGCTCGCCGCCTGTGGTGGCGGTGACGTCGGCGGCAGCGGCGACGACGAGACCGGCGGCTCTGGTGGTGGCGACACCATCAAGATCGGCATCAAGTTCGACCAGCCGGGTCTCGGCTACCAGGACGGCAGCGACTACACCGGCTTCGACACCGACGTCGCGCGCTACGTCGCGGACAAGCTCGGGTACTCCGAGGACCAGATCCAGTGGGTCGAGGCGCCGTCGGCCAACCGCGAGACGATGCTGCAGACCGGCCAGGTCGACATGATCTTCGCGACCTACTCCATCACCGACGAGCGCAAGCAGCAGGTCGCGTTCGCCGGCCCGTACTTCGTCGCCGGCCAGGACCTCCTCGTCGCCGCGGACAACACCGACATCACCGGCCCCGAGTCGCTCGAGGGCAAGAACCTCTGCTCGGTGACCGGCTCGACCTCCGCGCAGCGGATCAAGGACGAGTACGCGACCGGCGTCCAGCTCGTCGAGCGTCCCAGCTACGTCGAGTGCGTCACCGCCCTCACCGCTGGGCAGGTCGACGCCGTCACCACGGACGACATCATCCTGGCCGGCCTGGCCGCCCAGCCCGCCAACAAGGGCAAGGTCAAGGTCGTGGGCAACCCGTTCTCCGAGGAGAAGTACGGCGTGGGCCTGCCGAAGGACAGCGACAAGTGCTCGGACATCAACGACGCCATCACGTCGATGATCGACGACGGCTCGTGGCAGAAGGCGATCGACTCGAACACGGAGGGCACCGGCTACAAGCCGAACGCGGACCTCAACCCGCCGACGCCCGAGCCCTGCGCCTGACGACGACCGACCGATCCGTGCGAGGGGAGCGGCGTGCCGCGCCGCTCCCCTCGCCCGTCCACCGCGGCCTTGCCGCACCACCCCCCGGGAGGCTGACAGACCGTGGGTGACTTCCTGTCCCAGCTCGGGGCGCTGCTTGGCGACTACCCCCTCGCGAGCGCGTTCTGGGTCAACATCCAGCTGACGTTCTGGGCGGCGATCGGGTCGCTCATCCTCGGCACGCTGCTCGCCCTCATGCGGATCTCCCCCATCGCGAGCCTGCGGTGGGCCGGCACGGCGTACGTGAACGTCCTGCGCAACACCCCGCTCACCGTGATCATGACCTTCCTGTTCCTGGCCGTCTGGACGCAGCTGCAGATCAACCTGTCCGACGACTTCGCACAGAACTTCTTCCGGTTCGGCGTGATCGGCCTCACCGTCTACCACGCGGCGTTCGTCTGCGAGGCGATCCGGTCGGGCGTGAACACGGTGCCCCTCGGGCAGGCGGAGGCCGCCCGGGCGATCGGGCTGCCCTTCCTGCCCGCCGCCCGCCTGATCATCCTGCCGCAGGCGTTCCGCGGGGCGATCGCCCCGCTGGGCAACACGCTCATCGCGCTGCTGAAGAACTCCACCGTCGCGGCGGCGGTGAGCGTCTCGACGGAGACGTCGACCCTCATGCGGGAGATGATCGACAGCAACGCGAACTACATCTACGCGATCTTCTTCGTCTTCGCGCTCGGCTTCGTGGTCCTCGTCATCCCCATCGGGCTCCTCACCACCTTCCTCTCCAACCGACTGGCGGTGCGCCGATGAGCTCTCAACAGTCCGTGCTGTTCGACGCCCCGGGGCCGCGCGCGCGGCGGCTGATCCTCCTGGGGAACGTCGTGGGCGCGCTCGTCGTCCTCGGCATCGCCGCTCTCGTCGTGGTCGCGCTGGCGAACAAGGGCCAGTTCGCCGCCGACCTGTGGAGCCCGATCTTCACCTCGAGCGCGTGGCAGGACTACTTCATCCCCGGCCTCCAGAACACCCTGCGCGCCGCGGGCTGGGCCATCGTCGGGGCGGTGATCTTCGGTCTCATCCTCGGGTCGGGGCGACTCGCCCGCTCGCGGACGGTCCGCTGGGTCAGCGGTGTCGTCGTGGAGTTCTTCCGCGCGGTGCCCGTGCTGCTGATGATGATCTTCTTCTGGCTGCTGTTCGGCTTCAACAAGATCGGCGACGAGCCCCAGTTCCTCGCCGTGGTCGTCGCCCTCGTGCTCTACAACGGCTCGGTCATCGCGGAGCTCGTGCGCGCCGGCGTGGGCAACCTGCCCAAGGGCCAGTCGGAGGCAGGCCTCGCGATCGGGCTCACCGGCGGCCAGACCCTGCGCTCCATCCAGCTCCCGCAGGCCCTCATCGCGATGCTGCCGGCGCTCGTCTCGCAGCTGGTCGTGGTGCTCAAGGACTCCGCCCTCGGACAGATCATCAGCTACAACGAGCTGTTGCGTGCCGCGCAGATCTTCGGCAACGGCCACGCCAACAACCTGCAGACGCTGACGGTCGCCGCGCTGATCTTCATCATCATCAACTGGGCGCTCACCGCGGTGGCACGGTGGCTGTCCCGCTTCCTGCAGGGACGGACGTCCGGCCAGACCGCCGCCGGACCCGGCATCGGCAACCCGGTCGCGGTGGCCGGCACCGGCGGCACCGGCAGCAACGTCGTGGCGGGTGACCCCGGCAGCGGAGTCTGACCCGCACGACCATGGGCCCCGGACGTCACGAACGTCCGGGGCCCTGGTCGTGCGGCAGCGCTCGGGTCAGTCCAGCCCGACCGGGAGGTCGTCGTCGAGATCGTTCTCGCCCTCGTCGGCGAGAGCGTCGCGCACCACGCCGAACGCGACGCCGGGCGCGTACCCCTTGCGGCCGAGGGCGCCGACGGCGCGCCGCACGCGCACGTCACGGTCCAGCCCGCGCGTGCGCGCGACGTGCTTGCGGGCCAGCGCCAGCGCCGCGTCGTGCTCGTCGTCGCCGTCCACCTGCTCCAGCGCCTCGGCGGCCGTCTCCTCGTCGATCCCCCGGCGTCGGAGCTCCATCGCCAGAGCGCGGCGGGCCAGCCCGCGCTCGGCGTGCCGGGTCCGCACGAGCATCTCGGCGTAGGCGGAGTCGTCGACCAGGCCGACCTCGTCGAACCGGTCGAGCACCGGCGCGACGACCGCCTCCGGGTACCCCTTGCGCGCGAGGGACTGCTCCAGCTCCGCGCGGCTCTTGGGCGCTGCGGTCAGGATCCGCAAGAGCGTCTCGCGCGCCTTCTCCGTCGCGTCCTCGAGGCTCAGGTCGCCCGACTCCAGACGCTCGGCCACGGTGCGTCGGGGCTGTCGCGAACGCGACCCGCCCGCGCGACCCGCACCACCGCCGGCATCGCCCGTCGTCCCGCCGTCCTCAGAGCGGTCCTCGGCCCAGCCGAGACCCGTTCCTCCGGCTTCCTGTCCCTCGTCCCACGCGCCGTCCCCGCCGGGCGGGCGAACGCCCTGCCGGCGGCCGCGACGCTTCCCCACGCCGCGACCGCCCAGGGCGTCCATGGTCACGCGAGCCTCCTCGGCGCGCCGGGCCGGCCGCCGCGGCCCTGCCCGCGGGCAGCGCCGCGTCCGCCAGCCAGACCGCGGATCAGAACGGGGCCTTCTTGCCCTTGGCGCCCGCCTTGGCAGGAGCCGCCACCGGGTCGACCGTCAGGCCGGTCGCTGAGCCGGACCCGTCGGCCGGAACAGCCGGGTCAGCTGCCGGGGCGTCCAGCTTCGCTCCCACGCCCAGCTTCTCCTTGACCTTCTTCTCGATCTCGTTCGCCAGGTCCGGGTTGTCGCGCAGGAACGCCCGTGCGTTCTCCTTGCCCTGGCCGAGCTGGTCACCCTCGTAGGTGAACCACGAGCCGGACTTGCGCACGAAGCCGTGCTCCACGCCCATGTCGATGAGTCCACCCTCGCGGGAGATGCCCACCCCGTACAGGATGTCGAACTCCGCCTGCTTGAACGGCGGCGCCATCTTGTTCTTGACCACCTTGACGCGGGTCCGGTTGCCGACCGCGTCGGTGCCCTCCTTGAGGGTCTCGATGCGGCGGATGTCCATGCGCACCGAGGCGTAGAACTTCAGCGCCTTGCCACCCGTGGTCGTCTCCGGCGAGCCGAAGAAGACGCCGATCTTCTCGCGGAGCTGGTTGATGAAGATGGCCGTGGTGCCGGAGGCGCTCAGCGCTCCGGTGATCTTGCGCAGCGCCTGCGACATCAGCCGCGCCTGGAGGCCGACGTGGCTGTCGCCCATCTCGCCCTCGATCTCGGCCTTCGGCACGAGCGCCGCGACGGAGTCGATGACGATGATGTCCAGCGCCCCGGAACGGATCAGCATGTCCGTGATCTCCAGCGCCTGCTCACCGGTGTCCGGCTGCGAGACCAGCAGCGCGTCGGTGTCGACGCCGAGCTTCTTGGCGTACTCCGGGTCCAGCGCGTGCTCGGCGTCGACGAACGCCGCGATCCCGCCGGCCCGCTGGGCGCTGGCCACGGCGTGCAGCGCGACCGTCGTCTTGCCGGAGGACTCCGGACCGTAGATCTCGACGACGCGGCCACGCGGGAGGCCGCCGATGCCGAGGGCGATGTCGAGGGCGATCGAGCCGGTGGGGATGACCTCGACGGGCGCGCGCCCCTCGTCGCCGAGGCGCATGACCGAGCCCTTGCCGAAGCTGCGGTCGATCTGGGCGAGCGCGGCCTCGAGTGCCTTCTCGCGGTCTGCCGTTGCGGGCATGTCGGTCACCTTTGCGTTCTGGGCGCGGCGGCTGCGCGCCGGCGTTCGTGGCTGCGTGCTCATGTTGTTGCCGACCGTACGCGGCGCCACCGACACGGTCGGCGCGGCCCGTCGCGGATGTGGACGACGACGTTCGAGGACCTCCTGGGGGCAGACTCTACCCGAACACGTGTTCGACGACGTCCTCGGCGCCGGGCGTGTCGCGCCACGACTCCCCCGGCCGCAGGACCACCGCACGCACCTCCGGCGCCACCCGGCGCACCGCCGCGGCGAACGCCTCCCCCGCATGGTCCATCCACCCCCGCGGCAGGTGCTCCCCGCCCGGGACGTGCAGCGTGCCCCAGTGCACGGGGATCGCCACGCGGGGCCGTACCTGGGCGCACACCTCGGCAGCCCCCGACGGCCCCAGATGGCCGCCCGACAGCCGTGGTCCCCACCCGGAGACCGGCACCAGCGCGACGTCGACGCGGCCCCCGGCCAGCTCCCGCACCCTGCCGATCCCGGGGAAGTGCTCCGTGTCGCCGACGGCCCAGACCGTCGGCCCTCCCACGGCTCCCGCGGCTCCCACGGCTCCCACGCCTCCAGCGGCCCCCACGGCGCGCACCAGGTGCCCGGTGGCCGCGTTCGGGCGGTGCGGCATGGGTCGGTCGCCGTGCACCGCGGTGACGAGCCGGACGCTGGCGCCGCCCACGTCGTGCCACGCGCCGCCGTGCGCCACGCCCTCCTGCGCCGGCGCGTGCCCTCGGCCGCCACGGCCGAGCGGGCCGGCGGGCGGGTCGAGCCCGACGCCGCGCAGGCCCTTGGCACGCAACCACCAGGCGTTGGCCGGTGCGGTGAGCACGGGGACGTCACCGAGGAGCCGCAGCGAGCCCAGCTCGGCGTGGTCGTGGTGCAGGTGCGACAGGAGCGCCGCGTCGGCACCGCGCCACGCGTCCGCGGCCGGGCGCCCACCGCGGCGGCGCAGGACACCGGCGTGCCGCCGCAGCAGCGGGTCGGTCACCAGGCGCGTCGTGCGGCCGTCCGGGCCGGTCAGGTCCAGCACCACGGTCGAGTGGCCCAGCCACGTCACGCGCAGCGACGCGCCCGGCGCGCCGGCCCCCGCGCTCACGCGCCCTCCCGCAGGCCGAGGTCCGCGAGCCACGACACGAGCCGGTGGTGCACCGACTCGGCTCCCACGAGCATCCGGGTGCCGTCGACGTCCTCCCGTTCGTCGTCGGGCAGGGCGAGGTCGTCCGGGTACAGCAGGAGCGCCTCGTTCTGCGCCCCGCCGAGGCCGCCGTGCGAGCCCACCAGGCCTTCGAGCGCGTGCACCCTCCCCATCGGCTCCACCGCGGAGAGCACCACCAGGTCGCCCGCGTCCTCCAGGCCGGCGACGCGCGCCAGGTCCGCGCGCGCCCGCGAGCCGTACCCGGCCAGCGGGTCGCGCCCGGTCACCCGCCCCGAGCTCAGGTGGTGCGTCCCGCCCCGGCCGTGGGCGACGGGCCCGTCGTCGTCGTGCACGACCACGACGCCCACCGGCCCCAGGGCGAGCAGGCCCGGGACCAGCGCGGGCCAGCGGCGCGCCACCTCCCCCGCCCCGACGCGGTGGTCCTCGCGGCAGAACCAGACCATCCCGAGGTTCCCGGAGCCGATGGTCGCCACCTCGGGCCGCGCCGCGGGGTCACTGCTCCGAGGCACACCGCCGCGCGCGTCGTCGCGTGCGTCGCGGTCCGGTCCGACGAGGACCCTGCCGTCGCCCGACCGGCCCGTGCGCAGCGCGTGGAGGGCGGTGTTGGCGGGCCCCCAAGACTCGACGTCGGCGTGCCCGCCGTCCCCCGCCGGACCGTCCGGCACCACGTCCGGCACCACGTCCGGCACCACGTCCGGCACCGTCTCGCGCATCAGCCGGCGCACCTCGTCGCCGAAGGACCGCCCGAGCACCTGCTCGAAGGTCGCGCCGAGCGACTGGCCGTGGTCGGACACGACGACGACCCGGTACCGCCGCGGCGCCCCGCGCGCGATCTCCTCCCACAGCCCCACGACACGGTCGAGGCCCTCGAGGGCGCGCAACGCCTCGGGGCGCAGCGGCCCCGCGTGGTGCGCGATCTCGTCGTAGTCCACGAGGTCCACGCACACCACGGGCGCACCGCGCACGAGCTGCTCGGCCACCAGCGCCGTGTTCAGGTCGCGCAGGAGCACGTTGGTCACCGCGCGCAGCGCCGGGTACCAGCCGCGCCGGGCGACGCGCGGGCGGACCCCCCGCGCCACCTGCTGCCAGCCCTGGTACAGCTCCTTGAGCATCTCGCCGACCGTGCCGACGACGGCCCGCACCAGCACGAAAGGGCTGGCGAAGAACCGGACGAACAGCTGCCCGGGCCCGAGCCCTTCGGCGGCGTGGCTCATCACCAGCAGGCTCGTCGCCGCGTCGCCCGAGAACATGGTCGACACGGCCACCCCGCCGTCCGCCAGCAGCCCCCGGCCGTCGGACGCCGCCCGCTCGACCTCGGCGGCGTCCGCCGGGCGGTTGGTCACGACCATGCGGCCGAGCCGGCGCGACCACCAGCGGAACGCGGGCACCTGCTCGGACGTGCCGTGCAGCAGGCCGAGCGTGCTGGCCGGGGTGGTGCACGGCACCCGGGCCCACCACGACTCGAGCCGGTGCGTGCCCGACGCGAGCCACCGCTCGAGGGTGGGCGCCAGGCCGGCCTGCACCGCGTGGTCGAGCGTCGGGCGCGCGACGCCGTCGAGCAGCACGACGAGCACCCCCGGCGGGCGGTCGTCAGGTCCGCCCGCACGGGCGGCAGCGCCGCGCACCGCGGCGCGCGGGACGCCGGCGGCGCGCCGGGCCCGGCGCAGCAGGTCGCCCACGACGTACGCGTTGTCCCGCGACCCGAGCACCCAGTGCCCGCAGGCCATCACCACGCCCGCCACCACCAGGACCGCGAGGACTGCCGTCCACGAGCTGCTGGTGATGCCCGGCAGGAACGTCAGCGCCGCCCAGACCACGAGGACCTGCGCGCCCAGGCCGAGCACGAGCGCCCCGACCGCGCCTCCCGCGCGCGCGAGCCTCCGCAGGGGCGCGCGGAGCAGCACGTCACCGACCCCGACCACGCACGCGGCCAGGAGCACCGACCACGGCGTGGCGGCGTGCACGCCGTCGACCGCCGCGATCGCGATGCCGAGGCCCGCGGCGGTCGAGACCAGCGACCAGAGCGCGGCGCGGACGTCCGCCACCGTCACGAGCGGAGGGCGGGCGCGACGCATGCCGCCATGATGCCGCGCCGGCCGGACGACGGCGCGGGCGCGGGCCGGTCAGCGCGGAGGCGGCGCCTGGCGGCGGTCGTCACGGCCCCAGCGCTGCGGCTCGGGCACGTCGAGCGCGTCGCAGAGCGCGTGCCAGACGTCGCGGGGCTCGACGCCCGCCTCGAGAGCCTCGGCCGGGGTGCGACCGTCGAGACGGACCAGCACCTGCTCGCGCACGAGGGCACGCCCGTAGGCAGGTCCGAAGACCTCGTCGACCAGCTCGGCGAACTCGCGATAGCGCACGCCCCCCAGCCTCGCACGCGCCCGGGCGTGCTCGGTCCCGTCGCCACGTCCTGCAGGGTGTCGGTGCCCCCTGCCAGGATGGCGAGGTGGTCGTCCCCCCGCCCGCCGCGCCCGGCAGCCCCGACGACGTGCTCGCCCGGTTCGGACCCGCGACGCGCTCGTGGTTCTCGGGCGCGTTCGAGGCGCCCACGGCGGCGCAGGTCGGGGCATGGGACGCGATCAGCTCCGACCGGCACGCCCTCGTCGTCGCCCCGACCGGGTCCGGCAAGACGCTCGCCGCGTTCCTCTGGGCGATCGACCGGCTGACGACCGAGCCGCCGCCGGAGCGCGCACGGCGCTGCCGGGTCCTGTACGTGTCCCCCCTGAAGGCTCTCGCCGCCGACGTGCAGCGCAACCTGCGCTCCCCGCTCGCCGGCATCCGGCAGGCCGCCGCCCGCGACGGCCTGTCCGTCGAGGACGTGACCGTCGGCGCCCGCACCGGCGACACGCCCCCCTCGGAGCGCCGCGCCTTCGCCACCCGCCCGCCGGACGTGCTGGTCACCACCCCGGAGTCGCTCTTCCTGGTGCTCACCTCCCAGGCACGAGCAGGGCTGGCGGGCGTGCAGACCGTGATCCTGGACGAGATCCACGCCGTCGCGGGGACCAAGCGCGGCGCCCACCTCGCCCTGAGCCTGGAACGCCTCGACGAGCAGCTCGACCGCCCGGCGCAGCGGATCGGGCTGTCGGCGACGGTCCGCCCCGTCGAGACGGTCGGGGAGTTCCTCGCCGGGCACCGTGCGCCCGCCGACGGCGGCCGGGAGGTCGTGGTCGTGCAGCCCGCGGCCACGAAGAAGTGGGCCATCGAGGTCGTCGTGCCCGTGCCGGACCTGACCGACCTCGACGCGGCCCAGGGCGTGCCCGACCCGACGCCCGCGGGTCCCGCGGCAACCCCTGCCGACGGAGGTCTCGGCGACGAGGAGCTCGACCTCACCGGGGGCGCCACCTCCCCGCTGCGGCGCGCGTCCGTGTGGCCGCACGTCGAGGAGCGCGTGGTGGACCTCGTCGCGGAGCACCGCTCCACGCTGGTGTTCACCAACTCCCGCCGCGGAGCCGAGCGGCTCACCGCCCGGGTGAACGAGATCTGGGCGGAGCGCACCGGTGTCGAGCTGCCTGCCGCCGGCACGCAGTGGCCGGCGCAGACGCAGGGCCAGTCCGGCGCGTCCGTCGGCCTCCCGCCGACCGGAGACGGCGCTGCCGAGGTGCTCGCGCGCGCCCACCACGGGTCGATGAGCCGCGTCGAGCGGACCCGCACCGAGTCCGACCTCAAGGCAGGGCGCCTGCCCGCCGTGGTCGCCACGTCGTCGCTGGAGCTCGGCATCGACATGGGCGCGGTCGACCTCGTGGTGCAGGTCGGGGCGCCGCCCTCGGTCGCGAGCGGGCTGCAGCGCATCGGGCGGGCCGGGCACCAGGTGGGCGCCGTGTCGCACGGCGTGGTCTTCCCCACCTTCCGCGGCGACCTCGTCCCGGCCACGGTGGTCGCGCAGCGCATGCGTGCGGGCGAGATCGAGCACCTGCACGTGCCGGCCAACCCCCTGGACGTGCTCGCCCAGCAGGTGGTGGCCGCCCTCGCCACCGACGACTGGCAGGCGGAGGACCTGCTGGCCGCGTTCCGGCGCGCGCACCCGTTCCGCGCCCTGGGCGACGCGACCTGGCGGGCCGTGCTGGACATGCTCGCGGGCCGCTACCCGAGCGAGGACTTCGCGGAGCTGCGTGCGCGGATCGTGTGGGACCGCGCCACCGGGCGCCTCTCGGGCCGTCCCGGCGCCCTGCGGCTCGCCGCGACCAGCGGCGGCACCATCCCCGACCGCGGCCTGTACGGCGTCTACCTGGCCACCGAGCCACCCGCCGCCGGCTCGCCGGCCGACTCCGGAGGGGGCGGCGACCGCCCTCGCGGCGGCAAGCGGGTGGGCGAGCTGGACGAGGAGATGGTCTACGAGTCGCGCGTCGGCGACACGTTCACCCTCGGCTCCTCGACGTGGCGCATCGAGGAGATCACCCCGGACCGCGTGCTCGTCACCCCAGCGCCCGGGCTGCCGGGACGGCTGCCGTTCTGGAAGGGCGACTCGCCGGGCCGGCCCGCGGAGCTCGGGCGCGCAGTCGGCGCGTTCGTGCGAGAGACCGACGCGCTCCTGGCCGACGACGAGGAGCGCGGGCGCGCAGGGCTCCGGGACGCCGGCCTGGACACGTGGGCGGCCGACAACCTCGCGTCGTACCTGGGCGAGCAGCGCCGGGCCACCGGCCGCCTCCCGGACGACCGCACGGTGGTGGTGGAGCGGTTCCGCGACGAGCTGGGCGACTGGCGGGTGGTGATCCACTCCCCGTTCGGCGCGCCCGTGCACGCCCCGTGGGCGCTGGTGGTCGCGGCGCGGCTCCGGGCCCGGTACGGCACCGACGTCGCGGCGATGCACGCCGACGACGGCATCGTGCTGCGGCTGCCCGACGCGGGCGACGCGGGCTGGGACCTCGGCGGGCCGGGCTGGGACGCCGAGCCCGACGGGGCCGCGGCGCACGCGGGCACCGGCGACGGACCCGCCGTGACCGCCGAGGACCTCCTCGTCGACCCCGACGAGGTGCTCGGCGCGGTCCGCGACGAGCTGGGCGGCTCCGTGATGTTCGCCGCCCGCTTCCGGGAGGCTGCGGCGCGGGCGCTGCTCCTGCCGCGGCGCCGGCCCGACCGGCGCCAGCCGCTCTGGCAGCAGCGCCAGCGCGCGTCGCAGCTGCTGCAGGTGGCGTCCCAGTACCCGGACTTCCCGATCATGCTCGAGGCGGCCCGCGAGTGCCTGCGCGACGACTTCGACGTGGCGGCCCTGACGGAGCTCATGGGCGACCTCCAGGCGGGCCGGGTACGGCTGGTCGAGGTGACCACCGCGACGCCGTCGCCCTTCGCGCAGGCGCTCCTCTTCGGCTACACGGCCCAGTTCCTCTACGACGGCGACGCCCCCCTCGCGGAGCGGCGCGCGGCCGCGCTGTCCCTCGACCCGGACCTGCTCACCGAGCTCCTCGGCGAGCAGGGCGCCACCCCCCTCGCCGACCTCCTGGACCCCGGAGCCGTGGAGCGGACGGAGGCGGAGCTGCAGGCCCTGGCACCAGAGCGGCAGGCCCGGGACGCCGAGGGCCTGTGGGACGTGCTGCGCCGTTCCGGCCCGCACCCGCTCACCGCCCTCCAAGACCGCACGCGCGCGGACTCCCGCGACCTGGTCGACGGCTGGCTCGAGGAGCTGGAGCGGTCACGCCGCGTCATCCGCGTCCGGTTCGGCGGGAGCAGCGGCGGGGCGGAGCAGTGGGCGGTCGTGGAGGACGCCGGGCGGCTCCGCGACGCGCTCGGCGTGGCCCTGCCCGTGGGCGTCCCGGAGACGTTCACGGAGCTGGTGGCCGACCCGCTGGGCGACCTGGTGCGGCGCCATGCGCGCACGCACGGGCCGTTCCCCGCCGCGGACGTCGCACGCCGGTTCGGGCTCGGTATCGCGGTGGTCGGTCAGGTCCTTGCGCGTCTCGAGGCGCTGGGAACGGTGGTGCGCGGGGCGCTGCGTCCGTCGTCGCTGGGCGGCACGGGTGACGAGTGGTGCGACCCGGAGGTCCTGCGGACGCTGCGGCGGCGGTCGCTCGCCGCGCTGCGCGCCGAGGTGGAACCGGTCGAGCCGGAGGCCCTCGGCGTGTTCCTGCCGCGCTGGCACGGCATCGGCGTGCGGGTGGGCGGCGCCGGGTCCGGCGGCGGCGCGCTGCGCGGGGCCGACGGCGTGCTGCGCGCCGTGGAGCAGCTCTCCGGGGCGGCCGTCCCGGCCTCGGCGCTCGAGACGCTGGTGCTGCCCGCCCGCGTGGCGGACTACTCCCCCGCCGTCCTGGACGAGCTCACGACGGCGGGCGAGGTCCTCTGGTGCGGGCACGGGCGCCTCCCCGGCTCGGGCGGGGGCGACGGCATGGTGAGCCTGCACCTGGCCGACGGCGCCGCGCTCACCCTGCGCGACCCCGACCCGGTCGAGGAGGGCGGGCCGCTCGACACCGCCCTGCACCGAGCGGTCCTCGACCTCCTCACCGGCTCGGGCGGCTACTTCCTGCCGCGGCTCGCGGAGCTCGCCGACGCCAGCCAGACCGCGACCCTCGAGGCCCTGTGGGACCTGGTGTGGGCAGGCTGGGTCACGAACGACCGCCTCGGTCCGCTGCGGGAGTCGCTCGGCGGCTCCGCGCGCCGCGGCGGCGGCGCGCACCGGGCGCCCGCGGCCCCCGCCCGCGCGAGGCCGGTGCGACCCGCGCGCTTCGGGCTGGCCCGGCCGACCTCCGTGGCGGCCCTGCCCCGCGCGGGCGGCGGCCGATGGGCGGCGCTGCCCGCCGTGGAGCAGGACCCGACGGTCCGAGCCCACGCGCTCACGCAGGTGCTGCTGGAGCGGCACGGCGTCCTGACCCGCGCGGCGGCGCCCGCGGAGGGCGTGACGTCCCGGTTCCGGGACGTGTACCGGGTGCTGACGGGGCTCGAGGAACGCGGAGCCGCCCGACGGGGCTACTTCGTGGAGGGTCTCGGCGGTTCGCAGTTCGCGCTGCCGGGCGCGGTCGACCAGCTGCGCACGGACGCCGCCGACCGCGACCGCGCCCTCGACGCGCTCGTCGAGGGCGCCCGGGGCGGGCCCGGCGCGGCGGGCGAGGCCGTGCCCGGTGCCCTCCTCCTGGCCGCCACCGACCCGGCGAACCCGTACGGGGCCGCCGTGGCGTGGCCTCGTGCCGGGCGGTCCGCGGCCGTCGGCCCGGCCGCCACCAGAGGCGGTGCCGGCGCCGACGGGACGGCTGCCGGCAACGGCAACCAGGGCGACGGCGACGGCGTCGCCGCCCATCGCCCGGGCCGCAAGGCGGGTGCCGTGGTGGTGCTGGTCGACGGCGAGCTGGTGCTCTTCGTGGAGCGCGGCGGCCGCACGGTGCTGTCCTTCGGCCGTGGCGACGCGGGCGACGCCGCCCGGCTCGCCGCGGCGGGGCGGCTCCTCGCGATCGAGACCCGCGCCGGCCGCCTGGGACGCGTGACCGTGCAGCGCGTCGACGGCGTGCCCGCCCTCGCCGCCGCGCGGGACCGGACACCGGCCGCGGCGGCCCTGCTGGAGTCCGGCTTCGGCGTCACGCCGCGCGGGCTGCGCCCGGCCTAGGCTGCCCCCGTGCCCGAGGGAGACGTGCTCCGGCTGACCGCCGCCCGGCTCGGTACCGCGCTGCGGGGCTCACCGCTGGTCCGCGCGGACCTGCGCTGGCCGTCCGCAGCGGGGCTCGACCTCACGGGCGCCACGGTGCGGGAGTCGGTCGCGTACGGCAAGCACCTGCTGCTGCGCCTCGACGACGGACGCACGCTGCACACCCATCTGCGCATGGACGGCTACTGGCGGGTGGTCCGCACGGGCACCCGCGAGGCGTCCGGGCGCTCGCCCGCGGTCCGCGCGGTGCTCGCCACCGCGCAGTGGACGTGCCTGGGCATGCACCTCGGCATGCTCGACGTGCTGCGCACCCGTGACGAGCCCCGTCTGCTCGGCCACCTCGGGCCCGACGTCCTGGGCGACGACTTCCCGGACCGGCTCGACGAGGGAGCCAGGCGACTCGTCGTCGCCCCTGCACGCCCCGTGTGCGCCGCCCTGCTCGACCAGCGCACCGTGGCCGGGCTCGGCACGATCTGGACCGCCGAGTCGCTGTTCGCCACCCGCCGGTGGCCCTGGACCCCCGCGGGCGACCTCGACGACGACGACCGCCGGGCGCTGCTCCTCGTGGCTCGACGCCTGATGTCTCGCGCCGTCGCGGTGGGCCGCCGCGGCGGCCTCGGCGCCGTCGAGCTCGCGGTGCACGGGCGGCACCACGCGCCCTGCCGACGCTGCCGCACGCCCGTCGCGCTGGGGAGCACGGCCGGTCCCGGACTGCGCCCCGACGGCGGGGAGCGCGCCATCTACTGGTGTCCCTCCTGCCAGGCGGCCGGCTGACCGCCCCGGGAACGACAGGAGCCGGTCCCGCGAGGAAAGCTCGCGGGACCGGCTCCGTGTGGCGCGCTGTGTCAGCCAACCTGAGTCTCAGCCGACCGGGGTGAGGTCCCCTCGCATCGCCTGGTCGGCGTCGCGCGACTCGCCGCGGCTGAGCATGCCGGCGAAGACGTCCGCCGGGATCGTGTCGGGGATGTGCAGCCCCTCAGCCACCGCGATGCGGTCGCTCACCTCGCGCAGCACGAGGGACATCGGCACGTCGAGGGCGTCACAGATCGACGCCAGCAGCTCCGACGATGCTTCCTTCTGTCCGCGCTCCACCTCGCTCAGGTAGCCGAGCGAGACTCTCGCGGCGGACGACACCTCACGCAGGGTGCGCCCCTGGCGCTGCCGCGCATCGCGCAGCACGTCGCCGATCTCACGTCGCAGTACGACCATCTCGCGCCCCCTCTCCGTGGCCGATCGTCCCGGGTTCGGTCCGGTCGTGACCGGGTTCCTCGTCCGTCCTGTCGTTCCCCTGACACCAGGGGTGGCACTACCGTACCGCGCGCGCGGCCCGCCCGGCCTGGTGTGGCGCGGATCGAGACTGGTTCGTGCCCTGTCGGTCATCACGCCAGCACAACGCGCGCACCCGGGGCCTTGTTCCCGAGGGCACAGGCCCCGACAGGCTCGTCACGCGTCCTTCACAGGAGCGCCCGCGGGCGTTCCCGCTGGTGCGGCGCCCCAGGCGTCGAGCGTCAGGGCCAGCACGGCGCGGACCGCGGCAGACCGCACGGCGGGCCGGTCCCCCGGGAGGTCGAGCCGGCGCACCCGGTCGCCGGCGGGCGTGCTCACCGCGACGTACACCTCTCCCGGAGGGTGCCCGTCCTGCGGGTCCGGTCCGGCGACACCCGTGGTCGCGAGCCCGACGTCGGACCCCAGCACCCGGCGGGCTCCGGCCGCCATCTGGGCGGCGACGTCCGGGTCGACGGGGCCGCGGCGGGCCAGCAGCGCAGGGTCGACGCCCAGCACCGAGGCCTTCAGGTCGGTGGCGTAGGCGACGACGCCGCCCCGCACCACGGCCGAGGCGCCCGGGACGTCGACGAGAGCGGCCACGACGAGGCCGCCCGTGAGCGACTCCGCAGCCGCGACCGTCCAGCCGCGGGCCCGCGCGCCGTCGAGCACCGCCGGCGCGAGATCCCCCGCGGGCGTGGCGCCGACCCGGCCGGCGCTCATGCCGCCCGGCGCGGACCGGCCTGCCGTCGGCCCTCGCCGAGCAGCCGCAGCCCCTGCACGAAGTAGTCGACACCCGTCACGACGGTGACGACGATCGCCAGCCCGAGCACCACCCAGGCGACGACCAGCACCGCACCGGGCAGCGACGCCAGCGGCAGCAGGAACAGCGTGATCGCCACGGACTGCAGCACCGTCTTGAGCTTGCCGCCACGGGACGCCGGCATCACGGCGTAGCGCAGCACGACCATGCGCAGGACCGTGACCCCGAGCTCGCGCACGAGGATCACGGTGGGCACCCACCAGGGCAGCTCGCCCAGGGGCCAGCAGAGCAGGATCAGGGCGGTGCCGATGAGGGCCTTGTCGGCGATCGGGTCGAGCAGCTTGCCCAGGTCGGTCACGAGGTTGCGCGACCGGGCCAGATAGCCGTCCACCCGGTCGCTCGCCGCGGCCAGGACGAACACGCCGGTCGCGACGAGGCGCCACGTGACGGAGTCGCCGCCCTCCATGAGAAGGGTCCAGGCGAAGACGGGCACGAGCGCGATGCGCACGAGGGTCACCGCGTTGGCGACGTTCCAGGGCGAGGGCGCTTCGTTGACCACCGGAACACCCTATCGGCGCACCGGGCGTGCGGGCGCGTCTCGCCCGCCCGGGAAGGACCGGGTGAACTCGGCGGACGTCCTCGCGGGGTGAGCGCACGCGCCTCGGCGCCGGCAGTACCCTCCTGCCGTGCCCCACCACGCGTCCGACGACGGGCGCCGCACCCGCCGACGCCTCGTCGTCGCCGCCGGGTGCGGCGTGGTCC